>CAYTDY010000096.1:0-8714 GCA_964436665.1 uncultured Desulfobacteraceae bacterium | reverse complement strand
CCCAGTTCATGGGCGCCTGGATGATGGGATAACGGATGCCGAGAAGACTGCAGATGCGGTTTTGCATCATGATTTACCTCCTCTAGTGAACTGACAAGGAACTCTGTTTTTTTGGGAAGGAGTATAGGAAAACTATTGTCCTATGTAAAGCACGAAATTCCTGGATTATATTGTAATGAAGGACCTTTTATGAAATTCATTGGATAATAGTGCCTAGAAGTGACCAGATAGGAGATAGGCTTTTAATAGATTTGTTAACCCAAAAGGAGCAAATTGCCGGGATTGGGGCACAACTATCCACCCAAACCCAGCTTCCATTTTTAAGAATTATACAGAAGGCCCTTTCTTAATTTCATCATGATTCATTCACTAAGAGAATGGCAGGAGGGAGGAACTAAGAGTTTAAACAGTCTGTATAGTGTGCTTGGCTAACCCGATTAATAGGTTATGACTACGTGCCTTATGTTACGAGTGCTTCTATCCCATTGAAAAGACGAAGCTTTTCACTTTGAGCTCTGGAAACGTGAATTCATTTTAATATCAATAGGTTAGAAGAATTCCTACAAAATTGTAGAGAAAACTCGTAACATAATTATTGGCGTTCAGTCGCATCTTCCTTGTCTGATCCAGGGAATGAAAGAGCGCTTATGAGGCTAAAGGGTCAGGGTGGAGATTGATCTATTTTTTCGACCTTCTGATCTCGTATAATGCACCTAGGTTGCGCTTATACGGAGGATCTGGAATAAGAAGCTTGCCATATCAAAAGCCAGGTACCCGTTTAAAGGCATGAGCTTCACTTCTAAGTATAATATTACAAAAAGGGGGAAAATCAAAGGGAATTAGAAGAATTATAAGGATTTCTCATATCCTTTTAGAATTACATGGAACTAAATATTCACAACATAACTATACTCACAACATAACGTGCCAAAATAGATAGTTGGATAATATCAGCCAGGATTAACGATTACAAACAGTATTGATAAAAAAACCAGTCTTTTATCATGCGTGGTTCATAGCAGTAACATGCAATGCCCTAAACCTTGTTATTTATCGGGATAAATTTTATTCAGATAGAAATCTATGTCGAGCAGGGGCAAGCCCCTGCACCCCAAGGTGTAAAGGAGTAAGACATTTGCTTTTTCAAATTTTTAGCCTCTAACTTAGCTTTTTTCTTTAGGCATTTCTTTGAAAACAAAGTCAAACAACCGCTCAACATGATCAATTTCAATGCCTGAAGTACAAAAACCCGAACTTAAAGTAAGGGAATTTTTGAATCCCGAGAGTCCGGCTGCCCAATACGGTGGTTTGACAATTGGTGGAAGCAAAAAAGCTTCTTTCACTTTGACACTTCCAAAATTTAGCTTATCGTCATCAATACGGCCCATATTCGTAAATGAAGGAGCAATTTTTCCCTGTGCAAGAGCTTGTGCCGTCACTTTTTCAAAGACCTTTTTGGTCCAAGCTAAAGGAACGCTTTTGTTTATCAGCGCAATCATTGGAAACGAACCTAGCCCAATATAGTCAGCCTTTAACCTGTTCATAGCTTTTGTGACCAATCGGCAGGTATCCTGAATGCTTTTTCCCGGACTTGTACCAATATTCGGGAACACCCAGCCTGATAGGTTACACAGAGCGCTTTCCCAATTATTCGGCAAATACTTCCTCAGATCAGCTGTTACAACAAGCCCTAAGGATAAGCTATCCTTCGCTTTATCAAAGTGATAAAGTCCTCTTAACAACAAAGCCATTATGTAATCGTTAGTAGTGGCAGAAAGTGGCTTGATCGAAAGTAATATCTCTGCGTACTTCTCAGGTGGAATTCGTCGTATCACATATGTTCGGCGCGAAGGTTCTGCAGTTTTCGCTGGGAGTGTAAAGGGGGGTTCCGATATTAGGGTGCTTGCTATATCGCGAAATCCACGGCGAATGATGCGTAAATGGCCTCCAACACTAAAGCAGGAGCTAATCTGGCGTAGGCTGCGTGATCCTCTTAGGTTAGGCTCAGGAACAAAATCAGGGCTGAACGTCAAGGTTCTGTATATCGATGCTAACAAGTATGAATATTGCTTGACTCCCCATGCATCGGTTGCGAAGTGGGAAACCTTGAGACATAGAGTATCCGTGTCTGAACGCAGCAAGAGGGCACTCACTTGGGGTCCCTCAAAGCAGTCAAGCGGCTCAGCAAGGAAATCGGTCAAATCTCGCGTTGGATCGCTCGTAGATTGGACGTCAAAAAAAGAATCATTTTTTAGGTTCTCCATCCTTTCCCAATAAGCCCTCCACCATCCTGGCACAAACCTGCACCCTAAATGTGGTTCAGTGTCTAGGCTGAGGCGAAGGGCTCTCTCAAGCAGTTTCTCATCAAATCGGCCATCAATGGTTACTACTAAACCGATCTGGGGATCGAGAAGCGAACTCATGGCATGAAGCGTCTCATCAAACATCGCACATCGGAAGCGTCTTCGGATGGATAAATTCATAAAGGTTAATCCACTATCTTTAATTTAGACTACCTGGGAGCGGTGTTATAATACTACATCATTGCAGGATACATCACTTTATATTACGGTGTTTTGGAGCATCCTCGAAGTAAGGGATGCCGGCAAAATTTATAATCCGAAAAAATAGGGGTATTCATATGGTAATGGATTGCTTCTCAGTCCCATTTCGATGAAAGTATACGTGCCAATGGGTTAACTGGATTCTATCCGATTTTATTGTAGATTACAAACAGTATTGGAAAGTTTTCTAAAGGCGGTCTGGGTTATGACTTACAGCAGTAATTGAAAATCAGTAACGCTGGAGATCAACGGCGCGGTCTACCGTGTCCGCTGCATTGATAGGTTAAGCAAATCTTGACTACAAACTCGTCAAATTACTCATAGATCGAGTTCAATCCACGCTGGATCGTGATCACTTCCGTCACCACCATGCTTCGTTCGCCGATCAATAAATGCTCCCGTCTGTTTTGCTGCTAGCGCAGAGCTCAACCAGATTTGATCATACAGTTCGTAATGTGCGGGCTGACCTGATGGCTTGAAACGATGTGTCCAGGCTGGACTAGACGGAGTTGGCGTATCTGCTTTAGCCGGGCGCGTCTCTATTGGATTCGAAAGACCGTTCACGAGGTTGAGCTCTGCGTCTTTTACGAAAGGCTTGAGATCTGGAGAGTCAGGGGAATCATTCATGTCACCAAGAATCGCGAACTTGCTGTTAGGCCGTGTACGAGACTTCACGATGTTGGCGATCATTTCCGACTGACGGCGTCGCCGGATACTATTCGCCTGTTCTCCAGTTAACTGCTTTCTCCAGTTAACTGCTCTTCTCGAAAATCGACAAAATGGCTCTTGAGGTGATTGTTGAAGATCGTGAAAAGAATTTTGGATCTGGTATTGTTGAGAATCTGAACTTCCAGCAGATCGCGACCGAAAACCGTTTGACCTGGCTCGTCTGGATGGACCGCACGTTGCCACGATGTAATTCCCCCAAGGGGAAGCTTCGAAAGAACGCCAACGTCAATCAAGCGAGGATCATTTCCTTCCACAAGAACAACGTGGGGATACATGCCATTGAGAGTTGTTCGGTTGAACTGATGTAAGGTATCGATGTCCTCAACTTCTTGCACTGACAAGATATCTACATCCATCGATTTGATTCGGTCAGCGACTTTCTGCGATTCTGATGGAGCTTTCTTCTTAACAAGACTCCCTCTATACGAGCGAATTTTGAATCGATCGTTGGTCCCAAACTGGTACAGAATATCTGAGTCGACTCCTGTGTCGTTATCGCGAATTGCGCTTATCTCGCCCTTGAAATTGTATCGAGAAAAGAGATTGTTCAGATTAAAGGTTCCAATAGTTACTTTCATGGCAGCAACTCCTATATTTCTATCCCTTGGATTTGTGTTGCCTCGTCGCGGCTCAGGCGCGCGCTTTAGCGCTCACAAAAGAGATATGCATTTATGCGCCATTACTTATGTCGTTATGTATAATAAAGGGTAGGTGAAATTATTTCGAGCCCCAGGCCAGTTTCTGAGCCATGAGGTTGATAGAGCTGAAAAGTTTTTCCTCTGACAAGGCCTTAACCTTTTCGAATATCATTCTTTCGGTCTCAAGGGTTTCAATATTTATGAACTTCAGCGAGAGTGTATAATAATCCCCCAGATGGCCAATGCTTCCAGAGACCATCTTTTTTACTCCAAGCCCCTTGCCTGCCTTCACTGCTTCAGATTCCTCAACAATGCCAGTCATCTGAACGCCCATCTCTTTTAAAGCCTCTTTAAGGTTCTCCCGATTAATGATCCTGAATCTGTTGGTCTTAAATAGCTCTGAACGAAGATGTTCCGAAAGAATCAAACCAATAACAGGTGAAAGGTTCATTGTCTTTAGGTCATTAACCAAGAGATCTAATTTCTCTGCCTTGCCTGGAAGAGGCTTTGTCTCCTTTACCTCTTTGGGAATATAGGCCAGGCGTTTCTCTTTGGCCTTTTTATCTTGCAGGTCCTTGACTATAAGGGTTGTTTTTTTCCTTTCCGCCTTAAGCCTTTTTAGCTCTTCTTCCAGGGCCTTTTTCTCTTCAGCCTCCTCACGCAGTTTTTCTTCCGCAGCCCTACGTCTGGCTTCAAGCTCCTTTATCTTGGTATCCTCATATGTTTGACGCTTTTGTTCTGCTTGTTTGAGTTTTTGCTCTAAATCACTTTTTTCAGCCAAGGTCTCCTTTGCCTTATCTTCAAACTGCCGCTTGGCCTCCTGAAGACGCTTCATCTGCTCTACAAGTGCCTCACTCTTTCTCCTCTCCTCCATAAGCTTCTTGACTTCTTCCTGAGCCTTTTCCTTTTTTACAATTTCTGCAACCCTCCCCTCAGGTTTAACAATTGGCTTTTCCGGGGATATATATCTTATTTCTCCCTTTTTCTTCCTGCTTGCTGTTAAAGTAAGATCCACTTTTATCTTATCGAATAGTTCCTTATACAATCCTCGCCAAAGTTCCTTCCAAAACATTAGATCCCGAGATATAAGCCCAAGTTTTCTTCGGGCCTCAAAGCTTTTTCCTGTCTCAACATTGACCATGGCAACCTCAAGGTTGACCCCCTCTGCTTTGGAAATACTCCGGGTAACAATCATGATATAGTCAAGATAGGCCAGCCTACCAATCTCCCTTGCCAATAGATAATTATCAGTCTTGGTCTGATACCGGGAAGGTTTTCCTGATGGGAGCACTGGGTCAAGATCTTCTGTAAAGACAAATTCATAAATGTCTTCTTTGTTGAACATTTTCCAGATGCCATTGATCATGTTTTTTTCAAAATCTTTTGGAGAAGAAGCTGAGATAATGTGTTCTCCAATATTTGAGTAGACAAATGCTGTAACCCTTATCCTCCCTAAATCTTCCGGTTTGGTGATTGGTTGTCCAATCCTGTAACGGCTGTATTGGCAGCCTGGAATGGTGAACACACAAAAGCAGAAAATGAAGATAACAAGGTGAATTCTTTTTAAGTTAAAAAAATGCTTTTTCATTCCTACCTCCCAAGAGTGCAAATTTTATAAGTAAAAAACCTTTTAGGAATGCCAGCAGAAAGTGGATAAGAAAACGTTTATTGATAAGAGCGAGTAAAAGAAAAAGTCGTCTGTGTATTATTGTTTCAAAATGCCACAGGTTCAATAAAAAAGCAATACCAAATCATTACGCAAAAATAAGGAGGGAAAATCCAAACCCTACTCTTTCCTCATGTGCCTGATCTAAAGGCAGTCATTGCCTCCTGAACAAGTTCTTTTTCCCGGCCAAAATACCTGGGCGAAAAATGAAAAGGTGTTAGCTCCTTGACCTTTGCCCTTGCTGCTATAAGACCAGCCTCTTTTGCAGTCAAGTGGTACTTCCTTTGTGCCATATCTCTCTCTTCATCTAAAAAGGCTGCCTCAATAAAGAGGCGGTTTGAATCCAGGGCTAAATCGACAGCTTTCGCTATATTTTCAGGGCTTCCGATTATATCGGTAATGTAGGTGATCTTCTGTCCTGGTGAGATTCTGGCAATCCTTTCCTTAAGCTCACCAAGGGGAAAATATTTCTCCCTTACTACCTTATCCTCATCCTGCCAAATTACCTTAAATCTTTGAGCTAAATTGCGTCCTTCATAGATTGCCTTCTTGAATTCCCTAAGCCATTGACCAACAGGAAGGTCGAGTTCTTTTAATCCTTCTTTAATTATATTGATAGAGAAATTCTCTTTGAGTGTTAGTCCAATACAATCTATCTTATGATCCAAAAGAACAGCATCGATCGAAAAGGCTTGTTCAGAAATTAGGTTCCCTTTAAAGGTGAGTTCCTGTGGTGCTCCAACGGGCCTAAATCGATCCCTGCTGCTATATCTCTGGACAAAAATCTTTTTGCCTTTTATCTCTGCCGCATTGATAAAAAGAGTATTTTCATAGTTCTCTATTAGATTCCAGGTGTAAGCACTTAGCTTAGCCTCAATTTTTTGAATAAAGCCAAGGGGTCCGAATAGATGAATTTCCTTATCTCGTCCGAGTAGAAGACGAAGGAGGGTATCAAAGCCGATAAAATGATCCATGTGTGTATGTGTTACAAAGACATGACTTACCTTCATAAGATCCCTGGCGGACAGTTTAGAGATATCTCCTAAGTCGAACAGCAGGGCCCTCCTTTCAAAAAGGAAGGGGATAAAAAGCCCGGGATCTGAAAAGTTATCATTTATCAATCTTGGATGAAAAGATGGTTTCATAAAAATTTCTTCTGAGTCTGTTGAACTAATTGCCTGTCCGCTCGCTAAGTACCCTGGACCGTAATTACGGTTATGTATTCTAACCTTAGACACTCATGAGTTTCCCTCGCTCGCTCCTTGCGGTCACTTAAGCTCAAAGAGATAAAGAGTTTGTCCCGATTTTTTGACCCTAGTGAAATAGAAACTAAAAGGGCATTTCACGGGGCAAGGAGATAAAAATCAGGCCAAATACTTCCGCCAAGGCGGAATGGAGTAAACTTCCAGCGATAGCTGGACGGAAGTTTGATCTGGATTGCCCCCTCAGCAATCCAGATCAATACTCTGTGTCCTCTGTGTCCTCTGTGAGAGATAAAAGAATGCCTATGATCAATTACTTCTGTCATTATATGTCACCGAATTTATGAAACTCTGCACTAAGCCTTGCGAGGCAGGCGAGATTTTATAGAATTTTAACACAACAAACACAATAAACACAATAAACACAAGTATTTTTCTTGAAGAAACGTTATACATCTGCTAATTACTTTCAAATGAACCTCTCTGCAGCAAGCTGCAGGAAATTATCAAGTGAAAAGGAATGGAACAGGTTTTGAGACTATGGTCAAAAAAAAGAAGATAACCAGAAAAGAGCTCCTTAAAAAGGACGACGAATTTATCAGCCTTTCTACCAGGGCCTTCCAGTATGTCTCTGATCATGCAAAACAGGTTCAATACTTAATTTTAAGTTTGATGATTATTATTGCCATCGTTATTGGCATTGGTCTTTATTTCAGGCATTTAAATAAAAAGGCCCTGGCTGCTTACAATCTTGCTTACAAGAATTTGGTATCAGATGTTTCCCCTGAAATAAAAGAAGATAATATTAAAAGATCTACTGATGAACTTGATAAACTTATTAAAAAATATGGTTGGACAAAGATGGCCACACTGGCTATACCACAGTTGGCCTACCTAAAATTTGGCCAGGGCAAATATGAGGAGGCTATATCCCTATACCAGACTTATCTTAAAAGAGAAAAATCTGACTCTATTTACCGTTCCATGGCTCACTTTGGTCTTGCTGCTGCATACAAGGCCAAAGGAGAGCATCAATCAGCCATAATTCATCTTAAAAAGATAGTTGATGGCGAAAATGATTTCCTCAAAGAAGATGCTATGTTTTCTCTGGGCAGGGTCTATGCCATGGCTGGCCAAACAGAGATGTCAAGGGAAATTTTTAAGGACTTTGTAAATAGATTCAAAGAATCCCCACTTCTGCCATTAGCTAAGGCAAATCTGAAAAAATAATATTACATCTATTAAATTTTATAACATACTATCATTCTCCCGCAATCCTGCGGAATATAGCAAAGTGGAGCTAAGCTCACTTAAGCTCACTTTAGGCATTAATTAAAAAGGGTATCTACAATCCATTATATCAGCTATTTCCTTTTCCCTTGACATCCAGACATGCTTTTCACATACTTTTTATGTCTAAACTATTAAAAACACAGTATCATGAAAAACACGCTTGCTTTTATTATGGCCGGTGGTAGAGGCGAAAGGCTCATGCCTCTTACACGGGACAGGGCTAAGCCTGCGGTTCCCTTTGGTGGTATTTATAGGCTTATAGATCTGACACTTAGTAATTGCATAAATTCTCAATTATACAAGATCATTGTTCTACCACAATATAAATCGCAGTCTTTAACTGATCACCTGGAAGATGGCTGGAATATATTCAATCAGCGGCTTGGGCACTTCTTAAAAATTGTTCCACCTCAGCAAAGGATCAGTGGAGAATGGTACCAGGGCACTGCTGATTCCATTCGCCAAAACCTCTATCTCATTGAGCAAACAAGACCAAGCCATGTCCTGATCCTATCAGGCGATCATATTTACAAGATGGACTATAGTCGTTTTCTCCGCTATCACTTGGAGAAAGATGCGGATCTGAGTATTGCTCTTATTGAATTGGGGAAAGAGATGGCCC
>CAYTDY010000095.1:0-8773 GCA_964436665.1 uncultured Desulfobacteraceae bacterium | reverse complement strand
ATGCCATCAGTGGTCTCCCCGGCCCCCTACACTCAGGGGCCTATAAATATTTTACGGAAAAAGGTTTGAAGATTCCTAAGAACTTGATTCCGCCTGAGGCAGGCTAAGGCTTGAAGGTGGGTCATGGTGCCCGGAGGGGAGACTATGGCCCACTCTTTTCCGGTAGTCATCCAGAGGAGGTATCGTTTGACAGAAAATGGAAAAGGAGAGATTAATGAATTTGAGGATGGGTGGGAAGTAGGCACCGACCTCAGGGAACTCCCAGGAAGATGGCACTATGTGGTCTTAATACTGGGGATACTCTCCTCTCTCTTCCATATTTGGATCAATACCATAGGAGTAATGCCGGGTATTTATCGCAATGCGGTTCACCTTGGTTTCATATTTACTTTGGCCTTCCTTTTGTATCCAGCCTATAAAAAGAAGCCAAAAAAGGCCTTATCCATCGATATCTTTTTTTGCCTTGTGGTATGCCTGGTAACCCTTTACATCCTTTTGTTCGAGGAAGAACTGCATTTGGAGAGAGCTTCTATTCCAATATTGAGAGACCATATTGTTTCAGCCTGCGCCGTTGTTATCGTTCTCATCGGCACTCAGAGGGTAATGGGATGGATCATTCCGGCCATGTCACTCATTTTCATCTCCTATGCCCTTTTCCTCGGCAAATTCATCCCTGGCCTCTTTAATTTTGCAGGAGTAGCTCTCGGTAGATTGCTTTATCGCATGTACCTTACCGATGAGGGCATTTTTGGGATGATCTGTACCGTCTCTTCTACTTACGTATATATATTTATCCTCTTTGGGGCCTTTCTCGTCAAGTCCGGGGCCAGCAAATTCATGATTGAGCTTTCACAGTCCCTGACCGGACGAACAGTTGGTGGTCCTGCTAAGATTGCCGTGGTCTCCAGCGGCTTTATGGGGTCTGTCTCTGGAAGTCCAGTGGCCAATGTCATGACCACTGGGTCGGTCACAATTCCCATGATGAAGCAGATTGGCCTCAGGCCTGCCTTTGCCGGTGCGGTGGAGGCAGCGGCATCGACAGGTGGACAACTAATGCCCCCTATCATGGGATCTGGAGCCTTCATCATGGCTAGCTGGACTGGGATCTCCTACTTAAAGATCATTGCAGTATCTGCTATTCCAGCGATAATGTATTTCCTTTCAGTTATGTTTTTCGTCCATATTGAAGTCCTCAAATTGGGGATTAAGCCTTTGAATAAGGAAGAGATCCCCGAACTTAAAAAGGTTTTAAAAGAAGGGGCTGATTTTCTCATCCCAATAGCCTTGTTGGTGTTTCTGCTGGTCGAGGGTTTTACACCAACCTATGCTGGCACTATCGCGACCTTCGCTATTGTGGCCGTGAGCTGGTTTCGGAAAAAGAACCGAATGGGATTGAGAGATATCCTTGATGCCCTCTACATCGGGGCAAAGAACAGCATATCCACCTGTGCCATGCTCATGTGTGCTGGGATGGTCATCGGGATTGTTGGACTCACTGGAATGGGGGTAACTTTTTCCGGGATGATCATCGACCTTTCCGGTGGACACCTGTCCGTGGCATTGATTTTGGTCATGCTAGCCTCGCTTATTCTAGGGATGGGGTTACCGGTAACTGCCTCTTATGTTTTTCTGGCCGTTTTGGCAGCCCCTTCATTGGAGAATATGGGGATCTCTTTATTGGCCGCTCATTTGATTATCTTTTGGTTTAGCCAGGATGCACTTGTGACGCCTCCTGTCTGCCTGGCCTCTTTTGCCGCTGCCGGGATCGCAGGTTCCAAGCCTATGGAGACCGGCTTTATCTCTTGGAAGCTGGCAAAGGGTCTCTACATCATCCCTTTTCTCTTCGCATACACGCCTATACTATTTGAAGGACCTCTCTATGAAGTGCTGATAACGGCTGTAAGTGCCACCTTGGGGCTTCTGGCTTTCACTGCTACTTTGGAACGGCACTTAGTGCGCACACTCTTTCTCTGGGAGACGGTGCTAATCGGCTTGGCTACAGTGGGATTGCTCTGGCCTAATATGATCTTAAGGATTGTTGGTTTCCTCATCTTTGCTTCCATTTATTTGCCACAAAAGTTGATGGCTAGCAGGCAGACTATAAAGCTGGCAGGATAGGTGTCAGGTTTCAAGGATTGCGTGAAAACCAAACGAGTAAGACTTCTTTAAACAAGTATTCAATACATTTGAATTTAGGAGGGTAGTTTGCCGTTATTTCGATTGAGATAGAATCTACAACGGTTTTGTCTGTGTAAGATTAGAGACCCTTTTAGGCTCAACATTAAGCCACGTCCTTTTAGAGGTGGTGATGATTGACTATTGAGTTTTATTTGCTATTAAACGGCTTTTAATATATTTATTTATGGGGAGTTGGAATAGTGACTGAAAAAATTACCTATTACACCATTGATGAACTCATGGCTGTATGCCTGGCCAGGACAATCAGAGACGGGGATACAGTATTCAACGGGGTGGCGGTGCCGCTTCCTTTTACAGCCATTATGTTAGCGAGAAAGACCCATGCTCCGAACAGTGTATTCTGGGGAGGCCTTCTGGCAGGATTGAATCCAGAACCATGCTTTCTTCCACCGACCTCAGGGGATTCTGTTATGCTTCAAGGGGCGGAGCTGGTTCTCCACCTTTCCCAGATATTCGACTTGGTGATGCGAGGGGAGTTGAATAGGGTTTTTTTTAGTGGAGCCCAGATAGATAAATATGGAAACCTGAACAACACTCTTATTGGCTCGCTTAATAATATCCGGGTTAAGCTTCCTGGAGGCGCAGGGGGAAGCCATGTGGGCTCTTTCGCCAGAAACTTTGCTATCTGGAGCGTGCGCCATGAGGCTCGAACCACCCCAAAGGGCAAGCGCATTTACAATCTTGTGGATAAGGTAGATTTCATAACTACCATGGGGCATCGTACCGATAAGGGCGATCGTCAGGAGTTGAGCGTCCGGGGCGGAGGTCCTGACGTGGTGGTGACAAATCTCTGTGTGTTCGATTTCGATGAGGTGACTAAAATTATGCGGCTGAAGTCCCTCCATCCTGGGGTGACTATCCAGGATATAATAGACAATACCGGGTTCGAACCAATAATTCCAGACAGAGTGAAGGAAACTCCTTCCCCCTCAGAGGAAGCCATCCGCATTATTCGAGAGATGGATCCGCTTGAGACGAGGAAGAAGGGATTTTCACCGGAGGCACTCAAGAAGCATTATGATCTATAGTGGTTTAAATTCAAAAGGTTTTAATTTTAAGGCCTATGGGCTAAAAGAAATTTGTGAACTAATTTCTGAATTCGGAGGATTCAATGGGCATTTTTCCATACAGGGATAAAAAGATTACATCCCTCTCAGAGGCGGCCGCACTGGTAAATGACGGGGATATTGTGGCCATAGGCGGAAACCTCTCCGCGCGAGAACCCATTGGCATGATCAGAGAGCTCATTCGGCAGGGAAAGCAAAATCTCCATACAGTAGGAGGAGCTCACGGCGTAGATATAGATTTGATGTGCGCAGGCGGCATAGTTGGGACAGTGCAGAATTCCTTTGTGGGTTTTGAGGCTGACCTAGGTTTAGCTCCCAATTTCAGACGGATGGTCGAGTCAGGCACTATCCAGGTCAAGGAAACAGATTGCATTGCCATAATGGTTCAGCTTCGGGCCTCACAGTTCGGGGTACCATTCATGCCCACTCCAGTGGTAGCCGGTACCCAGGTGCTTGGGGTCAATACAGACTTCCGTCAGATAACATGCCCCTTCACTGGCGAAAAAGTCAATCTACTGCCAGCCCTGAGGCCAAACGTAGCCATCATCCATGCTCATAAGGCTGATGATCATGGAAATGTGAAGCTTTCTCCGCCATACTTCGCTGACCTTTGGTTTGTAGAAGCCTCTGAGAAGGTTATCGTAACTGTGGAAAAAATCATAACACAGGAGGAAATGAAGCGTATCGAATCAAATATTCCATACTATGAGATCACGGCGATAGTGGAGCTTCCTCTGGGTGCTCACCCCACCTCCTGCTACCCTGATTATTCCTACGACCGGGCTCACCTCACCGAATACATGAGAGCAGCCCAGAGTGGTTCTGAGGCATTCTCTTCCCAATACCTACAGAAATATGTTTTTAGACCCAAGGACCATCAGGAATACTTGGAGATCATAGGTGGTGAGGAAAAGCAGGTATCTCTAATGAGTTGGCAGCAGGATGAGGTAAGGTGGAAAGAGCTAATGTTAAAAGAATAGGGAATTTTAAAGGATGGATTCAGATGGTAGACATGGCGATGCTGAATTGCCAGGTCTTCCTCTTGATAGAATAGGGAGGAATTAAAATCTTTTTCTTTAACTGTCTTTCTTTTTTAAGGAATGATTTGCCCTTCTTTTAAGAATTCTGCAAAGTCTTTTGCTGAATAATTAAACCCAAGTTCAGGAAGGGGAGGGGCTTCATATCTCGGCCCAATTTTATCTACCGGATACTTTTTTTCCTTTCCTGGTTCCTTATATACTGCTACGGGGCAGGTAGTTGAGGTAAAGCCTATTCTATTGCCACCCGAGTCATAAACGATGCCATTGATAAGCCAGCCAAGATGTCTACCGTTAAAACCATAAACATGGTAGCTATAAAGATAGGCAACTGGATGACCATCCCAGAGGTGGATGGTCCTGTTTGTATCACTGGAAATATAGGCTATAGGCTCACCATTTGAATTAAATAATGTCTTTTCCATTCTTTATCCATAGCATTACAAGAGGATAAAAACCACACTATAGGCCATCTGAATACCAAAAAAACCAAGAACAATGCCACAGCTTAGTTGAAAAATTCTGTGTAACTTGCTTGATGTAAATACATATTCTGGTAGCATACCAGCAAGGCCCCCAAGAATTATAGGGGCTATTGCAGTTCCTATGCCGAAGGCAAAAGAATATAATATCCCCAATAAGAAAAGATTCTCAGCCACACATGCAATATAGGTCAGGGCAGCGATAAGGGGGACGCATGGTGAGATACCCATCAGAAAGCCTAAGATAAAAATTCCTTTATTTTCTCTACCCAGCACACCAATTCTTTCTTTTTTTTGCCCTTGCATCTTGAACACTTTACCGGAAATGATAAGGACGCTGAGTATCACCATAAAAAGGGCTATGAAAAGATAGAGATAACCTGATTTTTGAGGTGGAAAAAACCGGTTAATATAGTTAAAGGCCACAGTTGCAAGACCACCTAAGATAGTAAGGGCCAAAAGTCTGCCAAGGGAGAACATAATGCTAACCAAAAAGCCAGACTGCCAACCGATCTTTGTACCTCCAATGTATGGGAGGAGCAAAGGAGCAGTATAGGCAAGACAGGGCCCCCAGCCCATCACAAAGCCACCAGCTAACAATTTTAAAAAATTATACCAAATCCCCATAGTCTTTCTCTAATTAGTTTTAGCCGGAAAGGCATCCATTAACTCAAATCTTTTACCAGCCCCGACAAGAATACAACCATTTCCATATACCTTCTTAAATATCTTTCTGGCGAGATTACCAGAACAATGACAGGGTGCTACCTTTTTAACACCTTCTTTTTTTAGGCCATTTACGATTCCCCTGATCTGAAATCCATTCATCCAGCACAGATGAAAACCCCCCAGCACCATGTAAACCCTGCTAACAGAGCCAAACATCACTTTGGCCTTTTTAACTATATTTACTACACCTGGATGGGCACAGCCTGTGATTATGATTAATCCAAGCTTTGTCTTTATTATCAAGGACTCCTCCTTTATCCAGTTGCCTAGTTCACCAGTAGAGAATACATTAGTAGAGATCTTTACAGGCCCTTTTACTCCTATCAGTTTGGCACCTACACTTTTAACGGCATCTTTGACACTAAAGGGAAAGGAGTTAGGCATATAGACAGTGACTTTTGAGTTCTTCTCCAAAAAACTGGACAAACCACCAATATGGTCATAGTGAATATGAGAAAGGACGATAACATCAACATCACTGGGGTCAATTTTGAGTATTGCCATGTTTTTAAGGAGCACGGGGCCCTCGCCACCAACATCAAAGAGGATTGATCTTTCAGTTCCATCTATAAAACAAGAAAAACCCCATCTGGTCTCCAATCCTTCTCTAAAAGGATTATTATCATAAACTATGGTCAGACTTAAATCCTTAGATTCTGCAAAAATCGGGGATAAAAAGGAGAGAAAAAAGAGAAGAATGATTGAAAAGGATTTGACCATTTATCACCAATAATTTCTTTCAATGATATTAGATTTTTTTCTCTTTTGTCAAATATATATCTTTCTTAATCAATATTGATCTAAAAGAATATCCTTAAAAAATTGATTGACGAAAGGATAAAATCTATTTAAATTTCCTTATATTATTCTTGGATGAAGAGTTCTAAGAGGCTCAAAATAATTTTATATCTTGCTGTGTATACTCATTAACTTTGCAGGAAGTTTGTATATTTAAAGGGAGATAATAAAAAAGGAGTGAGATATGGTTGAAGCATTGAGAGAACGATGGCTGAATAGGCCTTCTTTTGTCATGGCTGCTATTGGCTCGGCAGTGGGTCTGGGAAATATTTGGAGGTTTCCCTTTATTGCCTATGCCAATGGTGGGGGAGCCTTTCTTATTCCCTATTTTGTGGCCCTATTTACTGCAGGTATACCATTAATGATGCTTGAATGTGGCCTTGGTATAAAAATGCAGGGAGCACCTCCACGGGCGCTCGCCGGGGCTAAATCTAATGCAGAATGGGTAGGCTGGTGGGCAACCCTTACTGCCTTTGTGATTATCACCTACTATGCAGTTGTAATGTCATGGTGCTTTAATTACCTTTTCCATTCCTTTACCTTAGCATGGGGTAGCGGGGCTAAGGAATTTTTTTTCAAGGATGTTCTGAAATTAAGCTCTGGACCGGGACAACTTTCTGGCCTTGTCTGGCCTATTTTAATTGGTCTCCTTTTGACCTGGATTGCTGTTTTTCTTATCATATTTAAAGGCCTGGGTAGAGTAGGAAGGGTAGTTATGGTCAGTGTTCCCCTTCCTGTTATCCTGATTATTATCCTGGTGATAAGAGGAATTACCCTTCCAGGTGCTGCAAATGGGGTGAATTTTTATCTGGCACCTGATTTTTCGAAACTTCTCAATGGCAAGGTCTGGCTGGAGGCATATGGTCAGATATTTTTTTCTCTCAGCCTGGCTATGGGCATTATGATAACCTATTCAAGTTATCTTCCCAAGAAGACTGACATAACCAATAATGCCTTTATAATAAGCCTTGCCAATTGCGGCACAAGTTTCCTGGCTGGCTTTGCAATCTTCAGTATTCTCGGTTACCTTGCATATATTACCCAATCTGATGTATCTAAGGTAGCTGCAGCCGGTCCAGGCTTGGCCTTTGTCACTATCCCTATAGCCATATCTAAACTGCCCTTTGCAGCTAACATTTTTGGAGTCATTTTCTTTCTAACCCTTATCTTATTGGGCATTGATTCACTCTTTTCCCTTGTGGAAGCCAATGTTGGGGCTTCAATGGATAAGTGGGGTATTACAAGAAAAAAGGCTACCTTTTTTGTTTGTCTTTTGGCCTTTTTGATTGGGTTTTTATTTTCCTCTGGTGGTGGCCTCTACTGGTTGGACATCGTTGATCACTGGATAAATAATTATGGTCTTGTGCCTGTCGGACTTGCTGAGGTTATAATTATTGGCTATATATTTGGTGCAAGACGTTTTAGAGAAATGATCAATGAGTCCTCTGAAGTAAAGGTAGGAATATGGTGGGAAGTTATGATTAAGGTGGTTACCCCTGCCATATTAATTATTAGCCTTGTAACCAATTTTTACCAGGAGATGCAGAAGCCCTATGAAGGCTATCCTTTGTGGGCTACTATTTGTGGTGGCTGGCTGGTAGTTATTGGTATTGTTATCATTTCTGTGCTGCTGATGAGATCAGGGAAACCTATGGCTGAGACTGGAAGTGATTAAATACAAAATAGGGCGTTGACCAAATCTTAATAGATAAATATGGGGTATAAATTATGACTGCTGGTGCATGGATAATGCTGGTGTTCGGCTGCCTGGTTTTATATGGTGGATTGGCCTGGAGTATATTTATTGCATTGAAAAAGTAGCTTCGCTGCTGTGCCAAGAGAAATACTAACTTATTTATAGGCTAAAAAATCGATTATAGGCACCGGATTTTTGCTAATGTTTGAAAAATTTCTCAGACGCCAGGCTGTATTTTCGGAAAAATAGAAACTGAGAGGGAATTTAGAAATAAATTCCAAAATCAGATTTTGCCAAAGAATTCCTGCACTTCTTTAATTACAGTAACTTTCGTATCTAAAGGAACGTCTTCCTCAAATAGGAATTCCAGTAAAAATATCATCTTATAATTTACTGCTGAGGTCTCGTATTCCTGGAAAGAGGTTACCTTTACTTCCTTCAGCTTCGCATATTCATCTCGCTTAAATAATTCGGTTTTTCTTAAAATAAGATTAATTGCCTCCTTGGCATCATTAGCATTCTCCAATACTACTTCAATCCCATCTAATTTTTTCACGGCTTTAATGATCTTTTCGTTCTCAACCTTAACTTTCATTTCTCCCTCTTTTTTATTAGGACGCAGATTTTCGCAGATCCCCGCAGAGAACTACTTTCTTGTATTATCAAATGCCTTGCGTTTAACCTCTGGCTTAGGCCCAAAATTCAGTAGAAGCCCAACTTCAATATCGGTTGCTTTTAGATAATTCAATAACTGTGCTTCATTTT
>CAYTDY010000094.1:0-8912 GCA_964436665.1 uncultured Desulfobacteraceae bacterium | reverse complement strand
TATTTTCATACCTTCCTCTAAAGATAAATAAAAAACTAGTCCCTGGATTCTACATCTCTTAATAACGTGACAAGGTCTTGTCGGCTCTTCACTTTATCTTGGCCTGCCTTGTAAATTGTCACCATTGCAAAGGATTTCCTCTCTGAATCGGGACCAGGTTCTTTAAAAAGAGAGAGAGGACTCTCATAGCCTAAATGAGGCTGATATGGATCAGTACCTTCCGGGCACCAGATCACCCTGGGATCCAGGTCTTCGTTTAACCAAGCAGGAGCTGTAATGACTCCTCGATCGTTTTCAACGGTAATCATTTCACCGTTCTTAAAATTGAGGACTTTTGCGATCTGTGGATGTACTTGAACCATCATAGGGGCTGTCCATGGATCTCGGTCATTTACAAAATATCCCAACCCTTCAACATAATCCACCAGCACTCCGGTAATTAACGCCAACGGGAATTTAATATCCTGCTCAGACAGGTATGAATCAGGGATACTATCTTGATTTTGGAGATCCTTTTCGTGATCACTTGCTTTTTCAACAGTGTTATCAGCAAAACTTATTTTCCCGGAAAGGGTGGGAAAGCGCTTATCGCTTAAGGCATAATTTTTTCCTCTTTGAAATAATATATTCTTGCCCCTGACATTACCCTGTCTGCGTACAAGAAAACGGCTTTCTTCAAATTCGAGATCCGCCTTTTCTATGCATGGCCACAGTAATCCGCCTGGCGGATTTTCTTCTGGATCCAGTTTTTTCACTGAGACCGCATGCGTTAAAGGATTCTCTTTCAGAAAAAATTTCATTGCCTTATTTTCATCCACACTCCCTTTCTTTCCTCTCCAGGGAAAATGTTTACCTATTGCACATGCTTGGGCCAGATCAGACCAGAAATCTAATGGAGATTTACACTCGCCAGGAGGATCAACTGCCTTTGTGTGCCATTGGAGCGCTCTGCCGTTGTTGTTTGCAACCAGACCAGAGTATTCCAGCCATGAACTCATAGGAAAAGAAACATGAGAATAATGGTAAGTCTCATTAGGATAGGTGGAAAGATGAACAATCAAGGGAATCTGCCTTAAAGCGGCCTTTGTTTTCTTGCCTTCGGCCATTCTTGCACAGGGATTGCCATACCATACCAGTGCGCCAACACTGTTTGCCTGATGGAGAAGGATATTTTCCAGAAAGAAATGGTAAGGCACAGCCTTTTTCTCTTGCGAGCTATTATCACTATCCTTGATCCAGTCTTCCCACGAAAAGGGAGATACATTCAAAAGGTTTAGCCCGCCTCCGGGAATCCCTACAGAGCCTCGTAAACAAACCAGTGCACCACACATGAAAAGATCCTCATCAGAAAGATAACCCCGGGTAGCCCAGTCTCCGGCTATAACCTGGATAGGTTTGACCCTGCCAATGAGATCTACCATTCTTTCCAAATCTTCCTTTTTTACCCAGCAGGATTCAGCCACCTTTTGGGGCGTAAATGGTTCGACCTTTGATTTTAGACTATCAAAATCAACCGTGGATTCCTTTAAGAAGTCTTCATCAATAAGACCCTTTTGAATCAAAAGATTCAAAATTCCCTTAAGAATCGTGCTATGACTCCCGGGTTTTACTCTTAAGGCTAACGTGGCCTTGGAAGCTGTTATTGTATTTTTTGAATCAATGACCAGAAGGGTGGCGCCACGATCGCGAGCATCAATAATACGCCCTATGGTTATCGGGTCTGAAGCTGCCAGGTCACATCCGTATAACAAAATGCACCTGCTGCTGGACCAGTCTCGTGGGGAATTCATTAACAATTGTGATCCTGGAACTCCAAACATGCCTTTAAGATGGCCCCTATTGCCAAAGGGATATGGCAGAAAACGGGAGGGTGTGTTGGGCGTGCCGAAATATTTAGCGAATAAGCTTCCCCCTGCCAGATAATCAAAGGGGGCACACTCATCCCCATGGATGAAGACGTATTCTTTTCCCCTTTTTTCTGACAGATCCTGTATCTTATTTGCAGTAAAGGATAGGGCTTCATCCCAATTTACAATTTTAAAGGGATCGTTCAGGCTCTCTCTTATCTCCGGACGAACAATTCTTTTTGTATTTCTGAGATGATAATAACTCAGCAAACCCTTGGGGCAAAAAGATCCTTTATTAATCGGATGTTCCTCATCTCCGTAAATATCTACAATAGTGTGATCTTTTAAAAAAACCTTAACACCACAACCAGTAGGGCAATTACAGCAGGTTGTTCTATGAATAGAATCATAGTCACGCGTTGATTCTTGTTTTTTTCTGAATGCCATTTACCATTCTCACTAAAGTTTTAAAAGGTATTATCCGTTCAGAGATTCACGATTTTTTGTATCCTCTTTGAACTCTTCAACTGCCCTGACCATAGCCTTCAGGTTTTCCGTGGGAGTCTGTACAGGAATACCACATGCCGGAGCTAACATATCAACACCATCACTTAATGCCCTTATTGATTCTTCATACACCTTGTCCGGCGTTCCGAAAAGCAAAATATCATAGGTTGGAATGTTTCCCACCAGTAGCATTTTGTCTCCTATGCTCTCTCGTACTGTTTTCACCAAAACCTTGGGACCTTCAAATGAAAAACCCTCAAAACCGGTCTGCGGAATTAGTTCCAGAAAATCTACCGTGTTTCCGCAGATATGAAGAATAACAGGCGCCTGAATTTTTTCTCTCATTCGTTTATAAATCGGTAGAATATGTCTCTGAAAATATTGCCTGCTCAAGAGATCACCGGAGGCACTGGGGTCCAGAATGGACAGGACATCTCCGCCAGCCTCAAACAACCGATTAGCATATTCCACCAAAAAATCGGCTACCTGCTCTAAATTTTGGTCCATTCGTTGAGGGTCCTTAATTGCCCAGCGCATAACTGTTGAGACATCATAAAGGTGACCAACCAAGGTCAATGGTCCAACCATACCTGTATAAATGGTAACATCGTTTCCGAATTTATCATTAAGGATCCTGACTGCCTCAAAAACTACCTTGAACCTGCCCCTTTGAAAAATATCTTCAGGTACCAAAAGAGTCCCTTTTTCTTCAAATGCCCTTTCTATTACTGAGGGAGGTGATTCTTTGCCTCCATTTCTCAACTTACACCCAAAGGCCTCAGCCTCTATGCACAGATCAAATGGAAGCCGGATCCCTTGGAATCCAATAGAGGTGTATATACAACTCGACAGCATTGCCATTGCCTCTGGCTCATTATGAGCATTCGGATAATAAAAACCAGAGAGATGCATCTGATCCAGGCTGACAGTAACGAGTGGACTCGAACATACAGGACCCTCTTTCCTCTGCCCCTTTATAAGCCTCAGAACCGAATTCTCGGAGGATACCTCTCTTTGTCTTTTCATTGACTGCTTAATTTTTTTCAACACCTATCTATATGCCACAAAAATTTGAGGACAATTACAACATTCCTACCTTAATAAGGCAAGTACCATGCCATTGTTTAAAGAGAATATTTAAAAGGGAAATTGGATTCTAAAAATAATGGCAAAGGTATCTTATCTCTTTGATATTTTTAACTAATTGAAAACTATGGATAGTAGGATCGGGCAGGTTTATTATAAGGAGTGCTCTATAAATTAATGGTAAGAAATGTACGGAATTCTGAACATGTTCATATTTCCTTACATTTCATTTAAGATCTTTGGGTTATTGTCCAAACAGAGTCCCTTGGGTGCTCAACACGTGACGATGGATTCGCATCGCAATCTTAGCTTTCAAATACCCAATGATCACCACACGGTATTTCGGTGGTATACTCAGCAGCACGTGGATGTGATCTGCCATTGCTTTGCCCTCTTCCAACCCTATGCCTTTCTGACGGCACAGATCCCGAAGGATTTCCCCGATTCCGCGCCGCACCTGCTCATAGAGGGCTTTTCTGTGATATTTTGGCAAGATCACAACATGATACTTACATTTCCATTTCACCTATGCTTGACTTTTGTAATCTTTCATTACGGTCCTCCTTGCCCTCAGGAGCCTTCCTCTTGGAGGACCGTTTTACATTATCACGCACGAAACGGCATAGCCTTTTCAATTCTCACCGGCAGAGCCGGTGGATTAACTGTCATTGATTTAGCGTGTAAAAGCTATAAATGTAAAGCTACCAATATTGCTATTTACCCTTAATGAGTTTGGATGTACCCTGCATTACTGAAGCCATTAAGGGTAGAAACCCTTGAAGCCCCGATGTTAAAAGCTTCGGGTTACTAAAACCCAAAGCGAGTTCACCATTCAATAATTTTATTAATACCTCCGTGGGTCCAAAAAACTTAAAATCTTCATCCTTAAAGTGCCATAACCCCGAACCACCTGAGATTTTTCCCTGTCTTATGGTGAAATGACCTTTTAGCGGGCTATCCGTAGCTTCGAGATTAACATTTATGCTTCCCCCAGTCCTATCTAACACTGACTTCAATCTCTCCGACTGTAACACTGATATTAATTCATCAAATTTTACAGCAACCGCGCCTACACCTTCCCATAGGACATTCATGAACTTGTCTGAAACTTCAGGCGCCTCGTTTATAAACTTGGCAGCGTCAACTTCCATCAGCTTTCCTATTATTTTTGATAATAAATCTGGGACTTCCTCAAGCACTCTTCCAATACCATGCTTCCCTATTTCATCAAGAGTAAATGGTAAAGTGTCTTTTACCTCTTCAAAAGACATCCGCATCAGTTCCCCTATCTTCTTATTTATCAACTCGCTTGACATATTTCCTCCTAATCTAAGATTCAGCCTTTCCTACCCGGCAAAGTAAGGCTCTACATTGCACATTCCCTACTACAGGGTCGTAAGGGGGGTCAAGAGGTAGAATAGCATTTATATTGGAGTCAAAACAACCGTGTTCGGGTCCTGGTTTCTCGGGAAACCACCAAGCATGAGGTCCGGCGACCACATCGGGATGCATTTCAGGAACAAGCCGTGCTTTAAAGCTAAGGCGCCATTTACCGGTAGACTGAGGCGTTTCAAGGTAAACCCATTCCCCATCCTTGATACCGAGTTTTGATGCCGTATCCGAATTAATCTCCAGATAGGGGTATGGTGTCAATTGCCGTTGGCGCTCAATCTGCCTGCCCTCAGCGTGCATGTAGCAATAAAGTCTATAATGAGTATAAATTAAAGGGTATTCCTTGAAGAGCTCAGGAGTGCTTAGCGGACCGTCAGGAGGCTCTTCGTAAACCGGTAGAGGGTCAAGCCCCAGAGCTTCAAGAACTGATGAATATAGTTCAACTTTGCCACTAGGAGTAATAAAAGGAGGCGTGCTCCTTTCATATCTTCTAAACTCCCTGGGAAATGTTATCCTGGAGTCTGGTCTCTGGCAAAGCTCATCAAAGGTGAGGCCTGTATATTTCAGTCTCCAATTAAGAAATTCTTTGACACTTCCCCAGGGAGCAACATCCTCCCCCATCCTTTTGGCTATCTCAATGGCCACCTCCCTGTCGTCCTTGCACTCATCTAAAGGTTCTACTAGCCTTCTTGTGGCGGTGACGTAATTGGCTGGATACATAAAAGCAGCAACAACATTGTCAATTTCTTGATAGAAAGCAGCAGGAAGCACAATATCAGCCAGCTCAGCGGTCGGTGTCATGAAGAAATCTGATACAAAGATAAAGTCAAGCTTGTTCTTCATAAGTTCCCATATCCTTCGGCTGTCCATCTCCGCTACGATTAGATTATCCGAAACACACCATAATGCTTTTATCTTGCCATCTTCCATGGCTCGGACAGTACCGGGTATGTCACATTCAGCGGACTTATGCATAAGTGGATATTCTTTGGCTCCTATCCGCTTTGCCTCTACTGCAGCAGGACCCTTGAGACCAAACTCCATGTCATAAGTATGCCAGAACAGCGCATCATGAAAAGTTCTGTTATATAATAGGTTTCCTCCCGGGACATCTATATTGCCACATATACCTACTAAAATATTTATAGCCCTAGCCGTTTGAGTGGAGGTAACCTGTTGGGAGCCAGCGCCTAATCGTATGTAAACACATCCTGGTTTATTGGTGGCATACATCCTAGCTACGTTAACTATATCCTCTTTGGATAACCCTGTCATCTTAGCTGCCCACTCAGGTGGATATTTTTGAACATGTTCCTTCACCTTGCCAAACCCTACGCACCATTTCTCAACAAACTCCTTATCATAAATTCCTTCATTTATAATTACGTGCGCCATAGCTAGAGCCAAAGCCATATCTGTTCCTGGTCTAATCCTTAACCATATATCAGCCCTCTTCGCCATAGGTATAGGTCTGGGGTCAATGACTATCAGCTTAGCACCGTTACGCAGGGCTCTATGGGCATCTCGTGCTTGAGCTGGAGTACCTATATCCGGCTCTGCACCCCAAAACACCAGGCACTTTGAGTGTTCATAGTCTGGGCCATACTCATAGGTGATCATATCTCCAAGAGTTACCCTATTACTCACACTATCTGGAACTATACAGGTATATCGTCCCCAATGAGTATTTGGCGTCGGCCATAGCTCCCTAGCTATTACCATAGCCTGGCCACCTATATGCTTTTGGCCCGAACCACATGAGACGTGAATGGCTTCGGGTCCGTATCTCTCCTTTATTTCCTTCAATTTGCTGGCAATCGTATCTAGAGCTTCGTCCCAAGAGATGCGCTCCCATTTGACTTCGCCTCTTTTCCCAGCTCTCTTTAATGGATAAAGCAGTCGTTCAGGGTGATACATGACATCAGGGATAGTCAGTCCTTTGGGGCATACGGTAACACAGTTTATACAACGCCTTGCTTCCTTAATCCCTGTCTGCTCACTGTAACCTAGCTCAACCTCCTGGAAAGAGCCAACGGCTTTAGTAGGTGCCAGAGTGGGCATTCTTTGGCGATGTTTTTCAACCATGTAGTGAAGCAGCACGTCTTTCTTGGCTGCTGGTCTCTTTGGCTCAATACCACCCAAGTATTTGATGATGGATGAAGCTGCTTTGCGCCCGGTGGCAATGCTTCCGACCACGCTGCCAGCCCCTACGACTACGTCACCGGCCGCGTACAGCCGCGGTACATCAGTTGCCAGGGTTTCGGGATCAATCGCCAGCAGGCCGCGAGACGTGGTGGTGGGCTGACACGCACCACCGATACAGGAAAGGCTCGGGCACTGACCGATAGCAATAATGACCGCGTTTGCTTCCATCGATAGTTTGCTGTCGGGACCGTCTTCTAGTGACCACGTCAAGGTTCCTTGGGCATCGACCGTAACCGAGGCAACACGACTGAAATCGATGCGGGCGATCCGGTTATTGCCATTGCCCACGAACCGATCGGGCGCCAACGCGGGATGGATGGTAACACCTTCACGCTCGGCATGCTCGATCTCCCAGGGATGTGCCGGCATGACATCGCGGTGCTCCAGACAGGTTAGGTGTACCTCCTGCACGCCCAGTCGTTTTGCGACGCGTGCAACGTCCATTGCCGTATTACCGCCGCCGATGACGATGACCCTGCCCGTCAGGGAGAGCCTCTTGCCCTGCTTAACGTCTTTGAGCAAGTCAAGGTCCTGATAGACACCCTCCAAGTCCGTGTTGTGGATATCCACCGAAAGGGATTTCCAGCATCCGGTGGCAACCAGTACTGCATCGTTTGTATCCAGGAGTTTGTCAATCGTGATTTGCTCGGCATCGCCGACAGGGGTGTTGGTCTTGATCTCCACGCCCAGGGCTTGGATGTAGTCAATATCAGTCTGTACCATTTCACGGGGTAATTTGAAATCGGGGATGATCTGGGACAGTAATCCTCCAGCAACCGGCCCTGCTTCATACACGGTGACCCCGTATCCCGCTTTGACCAGATCGTGGGCAGCCGTAAGACCGGCTGGTCCGGCACCGATTATGGCCACCGTCTCCTCTCTGGTGCGCTTGGCGGGCTGCGGCAATTCCCCATCCTTCAGCGCATTATCGGCGATCATGCGCTTTATCCATTGGATGGCGATCGGTTCGTCTAGAGCATTTCTATTACACTCCAGTTCGCAGGGGTGGTGGCAAACCCGTCCGCACACCAGAGGGAATGGATTTGTGTCACGTATTATTTCCATCGCCTGGTTGAGCTTACCCTGAGAGGCTGCCATGACATAGCCCGGCACGTCCATGCCGATAGGACAAGCCTCACTACAGGGAGGCGTTCTGTTTATCGACGCATCCTCAATGCTTACTATTTTCCCGTCTATAACCTCTGCAGTTAGGTGACACTTTTGATGACAGCGGAGACAAACTGTATCAGCCTTCATTTTATCCGTACCCCCTTTCTTAATGATAAGAATTTGCTTTTTGTGGGAAGGCATATAGCGAAACTATCGTTGTGTACCAAGCGCAAAATGCCCATAAAATGCCCTTAAGATATTGTGGTTGATGAAATTCATTGGTCGCTCATGCCTGGGAAGGACCAGCTAATGAGCAGTTCTTTGCGAATTTATCGCCTCATAAGGGGCAAATTGGTGGGATTAGGGTACAGCTATCCACCTAACCCAACTTCCGCCTTTTCAAATGCCCCTGGGATCAACCTAAACTCACCGTGTCTGTTGTATACTGGATATCCTTCCAAAACCCATCCCTTGAAAGCGTCATAAATATTCACAGTATTCTTATACCCCATCTCTATGAGTCTCTGTGTTGCAAAGGCGCCCCGTGCCCCTGTTCTACAATAGATATAAATGGTTGCATCAGTATCGGTAAGCTTTTTCGGGGCTACCCACTCAAGTACTCCGCGGTCTATGTGAATTGCCCCGGGGAGATTAGCAGCCTCATATTCCGCCTTTCGCCGAACATCCACTAAAAAATATTTTTCTACTCTATCCATGATCTTTTTAAATTCCTTCGCCGTTACATGGGGCTGAGACTCTTTTATC
>CAYTDY010000093.1:0-8963 GCA_964436665.1 uncultured Desulfobacteraceae bacterium | reverse complement strand
CAGTCATCCCGTCTGTTTCAACCAGAGCGCTAAATCCCCATTCCCCGATAATATCTGGCATCCCGGCGGTGTTTTCAGCCAGGGTTGTAATACGACACTGCATAGCTTCCCCCCTTTATTTTTTTGCGTTTACTATCTGCCTCATAATGCAAGAGCCAATAGAGATATCAACTATTCTTATTCATTCTACACATTTTAGGCACTCAAACATAACTCGTCGGTTTGAGATGGAGCTTCGCTAGATATTATATTTACTTGAGTCAAGCGGATAGCCTCAAAATAGAAAAATTTAAGCTTTACAGATACCCGCTGCTCCTTTTCGAAGCAGTAGGTTTTATCTCACAGTTTAAAGCGGAGAGCTAGCTTTCATCCTTATTCCAGACCACTTCTCCACCCACAAAAGTCTTTTCAACCTCAATTTTATTGATATCTCCCAAATTCATATCATAAGGATCATGGGAGATGACCACAAAATCTGCTAATTTGCCACACTCCAAAGAACCTTTTTTATCTTCTGCAAAGGCCACATAAGCCGCATTTGTAGTCCAAAGCTTGATAGCCTCATCCAGGGTAAGCGGATCTTCGTAAGAGAAATTCCCCTTGTTCACCATACGATATATGATGTGAATGGGGTCGAAAGAATGGCAAGGATGGCAATCCGATCCCCCCGCGACCATAATACCCTCATCAATAAGCGTACGAATCCTGGAAATCAATCTTGCTCTCTCCTTGCCTACATTAATGGCCTCTGCCTCAAGGCGAGTAGGCTCCCATCCATCTGTTCCCGGAACACTATTAACCATTAACCCAAGATCTCTGATTTTTCGTATCTGATCATCGTGCAAAACCCGAGCATGTGTTATAATATTTCTTAAATCTTTTGCAGGTGGGTACTTGTTGAAAGAATGCTCATATGCCTCAAGAAGCAGATCGACTGCCTGATCCCCATGCGTATGTACTTCCATTTGGAAATCATTCTGATTGGCCTTCAAGACTAGCTCATTCAGTTGCTGCTGGTTATAGTAAAGAATTCCCTTTGTGGTTGGATCACTGCTGTAGGGTTCCCGCATGGCTCCTGTATTGGAAATGATGCTGCCGTCGCACAGAATCTTGACCCCTCCAATTTCAAGCCTATCATCGCCGATGCCAGAAGATAGCCCCAATCCAATCAAACGATCTAGATTGGTATGGTCATGCGGATCTCCCCAATGTTGGTAGGCATGAACCATGAAGCGAACCCGTATAGGCAGCTCACCTCTCCGATGAAGCGTCACAAATGGTCTGATACCCACACCTGTGTAGCCACTATTTTTCTCATCTTCAGATGGGTATATCGTCAGCATTTCACTTATTGAGGTAATTCCTACCCTGGCTGCCCGCTCACATATTAGCTTAGCTGCCTCAAGAAATTCATCTACTGATGGTTGAGGGCCTTTCAAAAACGCGAGTTTAAAGGTTGCTACATCTCGAAGAATCCCTGTTGGTTTTCCCGTATTAGGATCCTTGTCTATTTTTCCCCTGCCCTCAAACACCGTATTGCGATCGATCCCTGCCGCCTCAAGGGCCTTGGAATTAAGGACAGAAAAGTGGCCCGGTCCATCCACTAATATAACGGGATTATCAGGTGCTACCTGGTCGAAATCATACCGTGTCGGCAATCTATCCAACAGCCCCCTCGCCCATCCTCTGCCCTTTATCCACTCCCCTCTCTTTGCATGTCTTACCCTCTGTGCTACTTTCTCCTTCATCTCCTCTATCGATTCTGTGTCGAATACTCCGAGCCAGGTCTTTAGATTCATCCCAAAACTCAGTGCATGGCAATGTGCATCAATGAATCCAGGCAGGACAGCCTTGCCTCCCAAATCCATTTCTTTATAACCATCCTGGATAAAAGGCCTTATTTCCTTTGTAGTACCCAGAGCGAATATCTTGTCGCCCCTTATAGCCATGGCTTCGGCCCTAGGATGCCCTGTATTGAGAGTATATATATTCCCGTTTGTAATTACCAACCTTCTCTCATTTTTAAGCTTTATCACAGTTTCTCTCCTCTCTCCTTCTGTGCTACTTCCAGGCGATTAGAAAACCTTGTACGGTAACCATAAAGCTATCTTAGGGAAGATCATGACTAAAACCAAACCCGTTGTTTCAACTATGGTAAAGGGAACGACCGAGCGGTAGATGTCTGCCATGGTTATTGAGGGTGGAACAAGAGCCTTCATATAAAAAAGGTTAAAACCAAATGGAGGCGTCATATATCCAATTTCCATATTTATGATAAATAAAATTCCGAACCAAAGTGGGTCAAAGCCATAGGCTTTGATAAGCGGTAAAAATACTGGAATAACAAGCATCATAATACCCGCTGGGTCCAGTAACATCGCTAGAAGGAATATGATTATTTGCATAAAAATGATGGTTCCCCAAGGTCCGCCTGGAATGTATTGTGTCAAATGTTGTATTAATTGAGGGGCTCCCATTCCCTGATAAGCAGAACAATAGCAGTAAGCTCCAAAGATAATCCACATTACCATCCCTGTTAGTTTAATTGTACGAATGCTAGCCTCGTTAATTACTTTCCATGTCAATTTCCTATATATCAGTGACGAAACAAGTGCTCCTAGGACGCCAAGTGCAGATGCCTCTGTAGGTGTCGTAACACCTATGATAATAGACCCCAAAACCAACACGACAGTAACAATAGGGAGTATAACCGCTTTGAGGGAAATCATCTTTTTTTTCCAATCTCCTCGTTCTTCAGGGGGAAGCGCTGGGCCTAAATGAGGCTGTAAATAAGATCTAATTAAAATATAGCCAGAGACAAGAACAAGGAGCATCAGGCCAGGAATAACTCCACCCGCAAAAAGTTTCCCCACAGATTCGCCAGAGAGGAGTGCGTAGAGAATCATTGGTACGCTAGGAGGTATTAGGATTCCCCAACCCCCTCCGGAATTAATGCAACCGACAGCTAAATATTTGTCATAATTTCGTTTCAGCATCGAGGGGAGAGCAATAGTTCCCATGCTTACTACGGCTGCACCACTAATCCCACACATGGCCGAAAAGATAGCGCAAATAACCACTGTACCAATGGCTAGTCCTCCTCTTAGAGGACCAAACCAGATATACATCATATCGTATAGGGCATCGGCCATACCTGATCTCTCCAGAATCATGGCCATAAAAATAAATAAAGGTATAGCTATAAGGGTAAATTTATTCATTGTGCCCCAGACTTGAGCAGCTACCATGTAAAACGATTGTGGGCCCCAGGTAAAATAAAGGAAAATTACGGATACCCCACCGAGAACAAAAGAAATTGGAAGACCAAGAGCAAGGAAGACGAAAAGAGATAAGAAAAAAAGCAATGTTAGTAATTCAATACTCATAAAGATTCCTTTTCCTGATATTCAATTGGTTCTTTTTGATCATGAATGATAATTGAAATATTACGGATCAATTTAGTAATACCTTGCATTAAGAGAAGGCTGGCCCCAAGAGGAATCATTAATTTGACGGGATAGACTGGTGGATTCCAAGCAGATTGCGAATGTTCAAGGTTGGTCAAGGACTCCCATGCCATAGACCCGCTATAATAAAGCATCATCCCAGAAAATAGGATAAAAAGGGGACATGTGATAATGTCGGCAATGGCCTTTCCTTTTAAAGATAAATGGGAATATACAAGATCTACGTTCACATGCTGATTAGAAAGAAGGACATATCCACCAGAAAGTACAATATAAGCGCCAAAAATCATCTGACTTGATTCATTCGCCCAAACAGTAGGTGAATTAAAAACATATCTCAATATCACTTCCGTGAGTATAATTAAAAAAATGAAAAAAACTACAAAAGATACAACTTTTCCCGTCCATTCATTAATCAATTCAATCAACTTTATGAGTTTCATTTGTCTCCTTTATTAATAAAGGGATATTGGATTAGGTTCTTCAATGAAAAATATTTTGGGGCTATGCGCTTGACCCTATCATCAGCTTCCTAAGTAAGATAACTTGGAAAAAACTATCCAGAGAAAATGCTCAAATAGAAAAAATCTATTTTCCCGAATGCATGCATACGCCAAATATATTTAGCCTTTGTAAATAAATAGTCTCAATGACACGATTAAATATCTTTGTTTCTCTTGCTCCGCAAACGCTGGCAATTTTATATTTTAGAGACATATACATACGCTAGCACCGCAAAATTTTTCAATCTAAAATGGAAGTCTGCAGAGTTAAGGCATAGCCCAAAAATTCTCAACTATTCGAATCCTATGTCCAAATCATAGGGTATATGATATTTTATTTCAAATGGCCTAATTCCTTAAGAAATTCCTTAACCATTCTAACAGCCTTTGCGGTAGCAGGGTCTCTTTTAGCCTCTGCATCCCATAGTTTAATGGCTGCAATAGTCATCTTTTCTTGGTCCTCTGGCGAAAGTGTAATAACTGTTACTCCTTTCTCTTTTTGAACTTTAGCTAGTGTCGTCTTTTCGTCATAAATATATTGATTTGTGCGTCTCCAAAATTCTTCCTCGAGAGTCCAGTATAAAATTTTTCGAATGTCTTCAGGTAGCTTATCAATGGCCTTTTGATTTACAAGCCAGCAATCTGCCATAGAAAGAAGAATGGGGGGTTTTAAATGATATTTACAGACGTCATAAAAACCCATTGTATAAGCCCCTCCGGCTGCACCCCAATAAGCTCCATCAACAACTCCCGAAGCCAATGCAGCATAAATCTCTTCCCCAGGAATATAAGAGGAAGCTGCTCCAACAGAGGTTAGAAATTTCGCATTCGTTCCAGAAGCACGAATTTTAAATCCATTTAAGTCCTCCATTTTTTTAATAGGTTTTTTTAATACAACTTCACAAGGATGAATTCTATCAGATGACCAAAAAATACCATGTTTGGAGAATTCAGTGCGTGCCATCTGCTCAAAGCCTCGAAATTTTAAAAAATACGCAGCTTCCCAGGGCTCTTTGAAGCAATAAGGAAGCTGAGCTACAGCTCCTATTGGCACTTGATCTAAATAATAGCCGAGGGCACTCATTCCAATTTCTATCATTCCTCTTTTTACGGCATTAAATATTTCCTTGGTAGGTATCAGAGACCCAGCAGCATAAGGCTCAATGACAAACCTACCATTAGTTCTCTCTTTTACCCTCTGAATCACGGCAAGCATCGATTTTTCATAAGATGTACTTGATACCGGAAGGTATGATTGACATCTCCATTTATGGATATTGTCCTTTGCTGCAGCGATTCCATCTGTTGCGACCATCACCCCCATCAAAAGGGAAACCGCAATAAACAATCTAAGTGACTTCCATTTATTTATATCTCTTTTCATTTTATCCTCCTTTTCTTAGGATTCTCTGTGTCCCTTTATCCTCCATATAATACCTTATCTTATTTTTTTGAAAACATTCCTTAACACCCCCTTTCTTAAGAGAATCTCAATAATCAGATTCTCTAAAAGGATCATTTCCTTAAGTCTTGCAAGGGTTATCAAACACCACTTTACCACTCAGGATGGTCTTCTCCACCCTTATCTCAGAGATTTCATCGACATTTACAGCATAAGGATCCTCAGCCAATACGGCTAAGTCAGCTATTTTCCCTTCTTCAATGGTACCCTTCTCGTTCTCTTCGAAGGCGGCAAAGGCGGAATTAATAGTCTGGATAGCTAACGCCTGATCGAGGGTAAAACCAACAACTGCTACGCGGTCTCGTAGCCCTTGCAGAGGGGAGAGGTATTTTCCCGCAGGATGACCATCTGTTCCACCAGAAATCACTACGCCGTGGTCCATCAGGTCCTTGTACCGGTGCAGGAATTCTGCCCTTTTATCGCCTACTCTCGTTCTAGCCATTTCCTGGTACCACGGAGAAAAACCAGCGGTAGAGGGTATACTGGTGACTATAAGGCCTAGCTTTTTTATACGATTGATCTGTTCATCACTGAGCAGTTCAACATGCTTTATTCGGTGTCTATGATCTTCTTGAGGGAATTTCTTCATAGCCCTTTCGAGCGAATTCAGCGCACTATCTATTGCGCGGTCTCCATGAGCGTGAATGGCCAATTGGATACCCGCCTTGTGTGCCTTTTCAATGACGTTGTCCAATTGCTCTTGGGTATAAAACATCATGCCAGAGGTAGATGGGTCATCGCTATATGGCTCATAAAGTGCAGCAGAGCGGGCATTTAAACTACCATCTACGAATATCTTTGCCGGTCCTATTTTCAGCATAGAATCACCGAAACCGGTCTTCAGGCCCAATCCTAATAAGTGGTCAAGCATGATAGTATCGCTACCCCTGTGAAAATGCTCCCACACGGATATTAAGAGGTAATTCTTGAGACTCAACTCTCCGCGGAGATTCAAGTCAACGTATGCTTTGATTTCCTCTGCTGTATAACCAACTGCCCAGGGAAGGCCAAAAGGACAGTTATGAACACTTGTGAGCCCAAGGGAATTCGCATGCTGACAACCTAGCTTGATCCCTTCGACCAATTCCTCCCAAGTTGGTTGGGGAACAATGTCCCAGATATAGTTCATTGCGGTTTCCCTCAAAATGCCATTGGGCTCGCCTGAACTAAAGTCCCGATCAATATACCCATTTTTAGGCTGTGGCGTATCTTTGTTTACGCCCGCCAGATTCAACGCCTTGGTATTTGCGATGCAGTAATGACCAGAAATGTCCTTTAGTGTGACGGGATTATCTGGGGCCACTTTGTCCAACTCCCAGCGGGTCGGAAGCCTGTTATCTCTCAGTTTTTCTTTTGTCCATCCTCGGCCTGCAATCCATTTTTCCTTAGGATAAGATCGAGCTCTTTCCGCCACCTTCTCAACGATCTCTTGGCTGCTGTTTGTTTCATATGCATCCACCCATGTTTTAATTGTAATGCCATAGCTGAGAAGGTGCTGGTGACCGTCTATAAAGCCAGGAACTACTGTTTTCCCTCGGAGATCGATTACCTCAGAACTCCTGTGGCCATCCAGTTCTCTATTAGTTCCGATCTTCACTATCCTTTTGTCGCGGATTGCCAGTGCCTCACAACGAGGGATTTTGGGATTTACGGTGATGATGTTTCCGTTTCGCAATATCACGTCAGCACCTTTATCTGTGATTGAGCTCATAGACACAGACTCCTTTCATAACGGTTTTTATTTTGTGACTGCGAGAGGTTTTTCGTATTCGAGTGCTTAAACCGAATCCAATGACCTCTATCCATTTGATGGCTTTGCCACAACTAACCGAAGGAGGCTTGGGTAGGGCCTGTCTTTTGATCTTAAAGGCGCAAGGATATAGTGTAGTCATCCGCATTCCAGCTCAACTCTGTACCCAGCGGGTCAGACAGTTGCCTTAACAGTTCGAAAATATGTTCAGCTTCCTCACTAGAGGGCAGCCGCGGTGTTGAAAATCCTTCAGCGATTAGGGGGACCATAGTTACGCTAAATATTTCGCTGTCATTTAGTTCTATTATTGCAGCAACGGTTTCCTCACTAAAACCATAATCCCTAAGGGCAGGTAGATCGAATATAAATTGTGAGAGGCCGTAGATTATCACCCCTTGCTTGTAAGCCTCCACTGCCTGGAGATTGTGAGCGTGGTGCCCTAATACAATGGAGGCGCCGGCATCGATTGTAGCGTGCCCGAGACTTCGCTGATAGTCCACAAGATCGTGCCGCCCCGGCACGCCCCAGTGGTAGGAAACAATTACGTGATCAGCCCTACGCTTGAGATTGCAGACAGCATCCTCCATTGTTGCTATATCGTTGACATCAACCGCAGTTATAATGGCAGGTAGCCTACCTGGGTGTTCAGCCTCCCGTGCGAAATCAGGAGCATAGCTTGTATGGATACGAATTGGTGCAATGCCAGCCTGAGAAGATGTTGCCGTGTACGAAGGTGGAAAGGCCGCGGCAAACGCCAGAAAGCCGAAGGAAATCCCTTGCCGCTTTATAACCGTAGGATTCAAAGCCTGCTCAATAGTCCTGCCAGCCCCACCGAACACCATGCATCGCTCCTCAAAGGCGGCCAGCGTCTCCTCCAAGGCATTGGTGCCGTAGTCAAGTATGTGGTTATTGGCCAAGGAGATAAAATCGAAATGACCATCCTCAAGAGCACGGATATTACTCATCGGTGATTTGAGGGGAATATTGGATAGGGTACGACCGGGCAGGGGCCTCTCTACACTGGTAAACGCTGCCTCATAATTGCAAAAGCGAACATCCACTTTGTAAAGGAGCTTTTCAATGTCTTGGTAGGGACTCTCGAGGTCAGTTCGATTAAAGTAAATGTCGCCAACTGCGAGCAGCCGAGCTGTCTGCTTTTTTTCCATTTATACGTTCGGCCTAACTGACTTTTCTAAGTCCATTTTCCAGAATGGATAGACCTTTTTGCACCTGGACATCATCAACAACAATAGGCACCAGGATGCGTATAACATTGTGGTGGGGCCCACAGCTGAGGATAATGAGTCCCTTCTCGTAGCAGTGCTTCACCAGCTCACCGGCCTGCTTTGAAGCTGGCTCTTTGCTCTGCCGATCTCTCACGAGCTCCATTCCTATCATGGGTCCGAGTCCTCGGACATCACCGATAATTTTATATCGACTCTGTAGATCCAAAAGCCGCTCGCGTAGCTTCTCTCCCAACTTTTTGGATCTGTCCAACATGTCTGCGTTCAGCGTATCCAACACTGCCAGACCTGCCTTGCATGCAATGGGATTACCTCCATAGGTTGTTCCCAGGCCCCCAACATGTGGCGCATCCATGATCTCTGCTTTGCCGGTAACGCCAGCCAATGGGAGGCCTGCGGCTATTGACTTGCCGGTGAGGATGATATCGGGGATCACATCGAAATGCTCAGTGGCAAAGAGCTTTCCTGTTCGTCCCATACCGGCCTGAATCTCATCCATGATAAACAGGATCCCATGCTTCTCGCAGATAGCCTTGA
>CAYTDY010000092.1:0-9020 GCA_964436665.1 uncultured Desulfobacteraceae bacterium | reverse complement strand
GAACTACGTCCCCAAAAAACCTTCGGTTTTACATTTAGCTATTAGCCAATAGCCATTGGTAAATAGCGATAAGACATTTCTGGTAGGCGGAACAGGGTTTGAACCTGTGACCCTCGGCTTGTAAGGCCGATGCTCTCCCACTGAGCTACCCGCCCGCAATTAGTGCGCAGTAATCTGAGATTTGTCCTCTCCTTTGGGTAAGGTGAAAGGTTGGAACCTGTCTTCTGGGAGAAAGAGCTCTTCCCCCTTTACCATTGAGAGGGCTTTTTCAAGGACTGCATCCATGTGCTCAACCGGAATTAACTCAACTTTCTTGAGGACCTTTGCCGGTATTTCCTCAATATCCTTTTTGTTTTCTTGAGGGATGAGAACCCTTTCTATTCCACCTCTATGGGCAGCTATTATCTTTTCTTTAAGGCCCCCTATAGGAAGAATTCTACCCCTTAGGGTTATCTCCCCAGTCATAGCTAAGTTTTTTTTAACCGGTTTTCTTAGCAAAGCGGAGACAATTGATGTAGCTACAGTGATACCAGCAGATGGCCCATCTTTAGGTGTAGCACCCTCAGGCACGTGAACATGAATGTCCACATTTTTATAAAAATCGTCCGGCAGCCCTAGCCTCCTTCCCCTTGTGCGAACATAGCTCAGAGCAGCTTTAGCTGACTCTTTCATTACATCCCCAAGGGTACCTGTTAAATCCAGGTTCCCCTTTCCTGGCATAACAGTAGTTTCTATCTGAAGCAACTCCCCACCTGCACTTGTCCAAGCTAAACCAGTAGCCAGACCTATCTCATCTTTTTCCTCTTTTCTGTCATAGTGAAATTTAGGAACACCTAAGTAACGATGGAGAGAATTTGCACTGATCTGTATCTTTGTAGATATACCTTTTTTGGCCACCTCTTTGGCCACCTTCCTGCACACAGCAGCTATTTCCCTTTCAAGATTTCGAACCCCTGCCTCTCTGGTATAATACCTGATTATGTTTAAAAGAGCCTGATCAGAAAAAGAGATATTATCTTCCGAAAGGCCATTTTGTTGGATTTGCTTCGGCACAAGGAACATTTTAGCAATATTCAACTTTTCAATTTCCGTATAACCAGGAAGCCTTATAGTCTCCATTCTATCCTGCAAGGGTGCTGGAATCCCATTAAGTTCATTGGCTGTAGTTATGAAAAAAACCTCTGAAAGATTGTAGTCAAGATCAAGGTAGTGGTCGTTAAAAGCATTGTTTTGTTCTGGGTCAAGCACTTCTAAAAGGGCAGCCGATGGATCTCCCCTGAAATCGGTACTCATCTTGTCTACTTCATCCAGGCAAAATACAGGATTATTTGATTTTGCCCTTTTAAGATATTGGATTATCTTTCCTGGCATAGCCCCAATATATGTTCTTCTGTGGCCCCTTATCTCAGCTTCATCCCTGACACCACCAAGAGAGAGCCTGACGAAATTTCTTCCCATGGATCTTGCCACTGATTTGGCTAAGGATGTCTTGCCAACCCCAGGAGGGCCAACAAAGCAAAGAATCGGGCCCTTGATCTTTTTTGTTAGGCTTTGGACAGCTAAATATTCTACTATCCTTTCTTTGGGTTTAGATAGACCATAATGGTCTTCTTCAAGTATGGTTTCAGCCTCCTCGATGTTTAGTTTGTCTTTTGTGCGTGTGAGCCAGGGTAAGGATAAAATCCAATCAATATAGTTCCGTACAACTGTGGCCTCTGCAGACATGGGGGTCATCATTTTCAATTTTTTAAATTCTTGTCTAATCTTTGCTGCGGCCTCCTTGGGTAGATTTTTGTTCCTTATTTTTCTTTCGAGATCCTTGAGCTCGTTGGCAAAATCATCCTGAGTACCCATTTCTTTCTGTATTGCCCGCATCTGCTCGTTGAGGTAATAATTTTTTTGCGTCTTCTCCATCTGTTTTTTAACCCTCTGCCTCAGATTTTCCTCGAGCTCAAGAATATCAGTCTCAGCATTCAATATCTTGTATAATCTTTCGAGCCTACTATTTATATCCTCTATCTCCAGCAAGGATTGTTTCTCTTTTATTTTTGTTATTAGATGAGCGGCCAGAGTGTTAATTAATTGAGATGGATCAGTGATGGAGGTAACTGTTTCAACTACATCTTCACCAATCTTTTGGTTAAGCTTTGAGTAGGACTTAAATGTGGAATGGATGCTTCTTATAAGGGCCTCGGTTTTGACGTCTGGTTCGTAATTTTCCACAATTTTCTCTGCCTCGATCATAAAAAAACCTGAGTCAGGCAGATAATTCTTGATCTTGGCCCTACTCTCTGCCTCCACTAATGCCTTAACTGTTCCATCGGGCATCTTAAGAAGCTGAAGGACTGTGGCCAGGGTACCAAATGAGTATACATCTCTAAGGGACGGGTTATCCATCTTGGCATTTTTCTGGGTTGCCAGAAAAATTTCCTTCTCTTTGGATAGTGCATATTTCAATGCAGTAATAGATTTTTCCCTCCCAATAAATAAGGGAACCACCATACCAGGAAATACAACTATATCCCTAAGGGGGAGTAATGGAACCTGTTTTTTCTCTTGCCTTAAAAAATCTTCTAAGGGGTTCTTTTTAAACATAGCCAATTGAAGTTAAAAGTTAAAAGTTCGAAGTGCCTAAAATTAATTGAAGTTAAAAGTGCCTGTTTTCGATAAGTTTAGCTCACTTAAAACTTTAGACACTTTAGACACTTTTTATGCATATTCAATCTGTTTTTCATACAATAATAGAGGAGGTTCATCATGAAGAATAACTTCCTCTCCTATAATGCATTCGCCCACACCAGACCTTGAAGGAAGATCATACATAATATCCAGCATAATATTTTCAAGTATGGCCCTCAATCCCCTGGCCCCAGATTTGCGATCAAGTGCTTCCTTGGCCACAATATTTAATGCATCCTTAGTGAACTTTAATTTTACACCTTCAAATTCAAAGAGTTTTTGATACTGTCTAACAAGGGCATTTTTGGGCTCTGTTAAGATCCTAACTAGGGCGTCAAGACTCAATTCGCCAAGAGAGGCGATTACCGGGAGTCGTCCAATAAACTCCGGTATTAAACCAAACTTAAGGAGATCCTCAGGCTGAACTAAGGACAAAGTTCCCTCGAGGTTTAAATCTCCTTGACCCCTGATGTCAGCCTCAAAACCCAATGTTTTACTCCCTATCCTTGACAGGACTATCTTGTCTAAGCCATTAAAGGTGCCCCCGCAGATGAACAGGATGTTCCGTGTGTCCACCTTTAAAAAATCCTGTTGGGGGTGTTTTCTGCCTCCTTTTGGAGGTATATTGGCAATCGTGCCTTCTAATATTTTTAAGAGGGCCTGTTGAACTCCCTCTCCGGAAACATCTCTGGTTATTGAAGGGCTATCAGATTTTCTTGCAATTTTATCTATCTCATCAATATAGACGATACCTCTCGAGGCCTTATCGATATCATAGTCTGCCATTTGGACAAGACTAAGGATTATGCTTTCAACATCCTCACCTACATAACCAGCTTCGGTCAGGTTGGTAGCATCTGCTATTGTAAAAGGTACATTTAATATCCTCGCCAAGGTTTGGGCTAAAAGTGTTTTGCCTGATCCAGTAGGGCCTATCAAAAGTATATTACTTTTATCAATCTCTACATCTTCACTCTCAAGGTTTGCACCGATTCTTTTGTAATGATTGTGCACTGCTACGGAAAGAGCCTTTTTAGCCCTATCTTGCTCGATTACATATTGATCCAAGCTTTTCTTTATCTCTTGTGGTTTAAGAAGGGAATCTTTCTGTTTACTTTTCTCTTCCTCCTCATATTCTTCCTGTATAATTTCATTGCAAAGAGAAACACATTCATCACAGATGTAAACCGAGGGTCCAGCAATCAGCTTTTTAACCTCATCCTGACTTTTGCCACAGAAAGAACAAACAAGTTCACCTGATGGATCATCTTTACTGTTCATTTAACATCACTCCCTTTGTCTTTCTCCATAGTTATCATTTCCCTTTTTGTAATCACCTTATCTACAATACCATATTCCAGCGCCTCCTGGCCGCTCATGAAATAATCCCTTTCTGTATCACCTTCTATCTTCTTTTTATCCTGGCTTGTGTGCAGGGCAAAAAGTTCATTAATGGCCTTTTTAAGCCTCATTATTTCCTTGGCCTGTATATCTATATCTGTTGCCTGCCCCTGCGTTGCCCCCATTGGTTGATGTACCAGTATCCTGGAGTGTGGAAGGGCATACCGCTTTCCCTTACTGCCGGCAGCTAAAAGTAGAGCGGCCATGCTGCTGGCCTGTCCGGTGCAGATTGTAGCAATATCAGGTTTTACATATTGCATAGTATCATAGATAGCCAGTCCCGCTGTAATTGAGCCTCCAGGGGAATTAATATATAGATTTATATCCTTATCTGGATCTTCAGATTCCAGGAATAGAAACTGGGCAATAATAATATTTGCCATATCATCGGTGACTTGTTCACCCATAAAGATAATTCTATCCTTTAGGAGGCGTGAGTAAATATCATATGCCCTTTCACCCCTGGAGGTTTGCTCTATTACCATTGGTATCAGCATTTGATTATATTTCCTTTCTATCTTTTTGTAGGCGTTCGCAGGTTCAGAGTTCAGCGTTCAAGGTTACCTTTCTTTCCTTGACTTTGCTAGTAGGATGGTACAGATTTTCTGTGTACCCCGCCTGCCATCCGGCGGGCAGGCCTGAACCATTGAACCCATGAACGGTTACTTATCTTTTTGACTCTTTTCAGATATCTCTTCTACCTCAACAACCTTAGCACCTTGAACAAGATGATTCAAGATCTTTTCAACTAAAAGCTGATTTCTAAATGAATCCAATAAATTATTTTTCTCATAATATTGCTGAAGCATAGCAGGGTCCCGCCCTGTTTGAGCAGCCAGTTCCTGGAAACCATCCCCTATATCAGACTCCTCAACCCTGATATTTTCCATATCAGCTATTTTACCTAATACAAGTTCCTCCTTAACTTTTTCTTCAGAGGGTAACCTTAAATCCTGCCTCATCTTTTCTTCCGAAATACCAGCTGACTCAAATTTTGTGCCAGCGTGAAGCAAATTTTGTTTTATACTGGCTATTGAACGTTCAATCTCGCTTTCAACCATAACCTGAGGGAGCTCGAAATCTACCATGGCTGTTATCTTCTTGAGGAGTCGGCTTTTTAATTCCCTATCTATCCTTCTTTCTTCTTGAAGAGTAATATCTTTTTTTACCCTCTTCCTTAAATCTTCTAAGGACTTAAAATCGTTACTCAGACTCCTTACAAAACCATCATTAAGATCAGGAAGATCCTTTTTCTTGATATCCTGAATGTGGATATGAAAAGTGACACTCTTACCAGCCAATCTCCTATCAGTAAAATCTTTTTTAAAATCTATCTTTATATCCTTTTGATCATCTTTTTTCAGACCAACAATGCCGGATTCAAGTTCAGGATAAAAATTTTTGCTTCCTACAAGGGTCATAAAGTCCTTACCTTTTATCCCTTTCAGGGGTTTGTCTTTCCAAACACAGTCGTAGTCAAGGACTACATAATCCCCTTCTTTTATTCCCCTTTCTTCATTGATGGAAATTAGCTTAGCATGTGCCTCTCTTATTTCTTCAATGCTCTTATCGACATTATCTTTGGAAATATTTAGGATTTCTTTCTCCACGGAGATTCCCATATAATCCTTCAGCTCAAAGTCTGGATTTACCTCCATGATAATAGTATATTTAAAATTTTTATCTGGTATTAAGGCCTCATCTTCGATAGAGGGACTTCCTAATGGGAAGAGCTTTGTCTCCTCTATTAACTTAGAAAAAGACTCCTTTATTAAATCATTCTTTACATCATTCATAATTTGTTTACCATAGTACTGCTCAAGTATCTTTCTTGGTGCCTTACCAGGCCTAAAGCCTTTTATTTTAACTCTTTTTGAAAGCTGCTTGTATGCGTGATCAACTTTTTGAGTTACCTCTTCTGCCTCAATCTCAACATTAATCTGTCTTTTTACCTGGCTTATTTCCTCAATGCTTGTTTCCATGTTTCTCACCAAAGCTCATTAATGATAAATTACAGGCATATCTTTTTGACTGGTGCGAGAGAGGGGACTCGAACCCCTATCCGTAAATAACGGGCTGGATCCTAAGTCCAGTGCGTCTGCCAGTTCCGCCACTCTCGCACTTAGAGTTTAATACCATAAATATACTTTTACGATTAATTACTCTATTATTATGTGTCAAGGGGTAAAAGTAAGTAAAACTTAAAAACCGGGGCTACTTGTTAAAGATTCTACCCCTTTTTTCACCCTCTCTGTAACTTTTAGGTTTTCTGTCTTTAAGGTATAAATCATTTTGAAGGCAAGACCTAAAAAAGCGCCAAATGGACAAGATTGTACTAAAGATGACATCTCAATCCTTTCTGGATATCTTCTAAAAAAGAATGGCAACATTTGGGTGCTGCCCCATTCTATAGGTACATTGCCATAGGCCTTTTTTACATAGCCCTTAAGCCCCCATAAAGTAAATAAATGTGCCTCTCTAAAGATAGAGTTAAAAAAAAGCGCACGAAATTTTTTTGAAATACATCCAAAAGAAAGGCCATTGAATACTCCTACAAATATTTTATTTTTTGTTACCCTCCCTACCTCCTGTAATGCTGCAAGGGGGTCATCAAGAAATTCTAATGTAATAATAAGGGTAGCTAAGTCAAATTCGTTATCCTCAAAAGGCAAATCTTCTGCTCTGCCAATCTTAAGAGAGGCCTTATTACCCAATCTTGATCTTGCAATATCCAGCATATATGGAGAGGCATCAAGGCCAGTTACATCAAGCCCTAATCGGTAAAATAGAAGGAGATGATTTCCTGTCCCGCAGCCAATATCTAAAATCCTCTCCCCTTTTTGGGGCCTTAGAAGTCGTACAATAAGTTCACTACTTAATCTGTCAAGAAAGATACCTTCAGGGGATTTTTGCCATATTTCATACAGCTTTGCTAATTTTATATCAAATACGTGCCCCATGAATCAGCCTCAATGTTGCAAGAGAACAGACATAACCTTAACTAAACGATGAATCTCATCAAATACTGGCCAGCCAAATTTCTCCATCCTGATCTTTCTATGCTCGACTGTATCTTTTAAACCTATGAGCCATGAAAGAGTCGGTTTTTTCCGGTCTTTAATCACATCCATTAATTCGAGTAGATCGAGGTCCCATATTCCTTCGCCTGCAAAGAGATTAATGATTACCCCATCCACATTGGGATCGGCATAAAGTGCAGCTAATCCCTCTTTCATGGCAATCATAGGACCACTTTTTTCCATAGCAGGCCAATAGTCCACAGGATTTTTTACTGGCATCCAGGCAGGCGATAATCTTTCCAATCGTTTAATAGTTGCAGGTGAAAGTACCGCAAGATCAAGTCCAAATTTTTCTAAATAATCGGTAGTTACAATACCAGAGGCCCCGCTGTAAGTCAAAATAGCAACCTTGCCTACCCTAAATATACTTTTCCTTTGTTCAAATCCCTTTTCCAAAACCCGTGCAATATCCATCATCTCAAAAAAGTCATCGGCTTCCAGCACCTTGGCTTGTTTGATGGCACCGTTTATTATCTGATAGTTTCCGGCTAAGGAGGCGGTATGGCTTTCAGTGGCGCTGGCCCCGGCAGCACTTTTTCCCCCTTTTAATAAAACAAGCGGCTTACGAGATGATTTCGCCAATTCAAAAAACCTACGCCCATTGGAAAATGATTCTAAATAAAGAGCAATTACTTTGGTATCTGGATCATCTAAAAGAAATCCTAAAAGATCCACTTCAGATATGTCACACTTATTTCCTATTGAGCAGACCTTGGCTAAGCCTAAAGTTTTATGACTCATAATTGTGAATAAAAAACCTGTTGAAAGGAGACCGCTTTGGACGATCAGAGATATGCCGCCTCTTTTAAGAAGACCATTCCAGAGTGAGGGGATCATAAAAGAAAAAACATATCCTTTCTCTGCATCAATCAGGCCAGTGCAATTAGGACCCCATATGCGTAATCTGCCTTTCCTGGCTATATTTATACAATTATTTTGCAAGGCCTCTCCTTTTGGACCAACCTCAGCAAATCCGCTATTCTCCAAGATGGCTCCCTTTACACCTTTAGCCACACATTGCCTTAGCACCTCTGGTGTTTGTGCAGCAGGGACAAAAATAAGTGCCAGATCAACCATTCCATCTATTGCAGAAATAGTGGGATAGGTCTTTATGCCTATAATCTCCTTATATTTTGGATTAACAGGATAGATGGCGCCCTTATAGCCAAGGGCAACATTTTTAAGAAGATTATTTCCACCTTTATTGGCCTGCGGGGTAGCTCCCACTACTGCTATCCCCTTTGGCTCAAAGAAGAATTTTAGATTACTTTCCATAATTTCTTACTTTTGAAAGCTCTCCATATGCCTGGCAACCATTATTATCACCTAATTCGCAGCTTTTTTTAAGGTCATTCCTTGCCATATCAAACAATCCCTTACCTTTGTAAGCTATTCCTCTTGTATGATAAGCTGCGGCCATATCCGGATCCAGGAGAAAGGCTTTATTGCAATCCTGAATTGCAAGATCGAAAAGTCCCTTCTGGAGATAGGCCCATCCTCTATTATTGTATGCCTCGGCATAATCTGGATTTAATGCGATTACCTCAGTGTAGTCATCGATTGCCTTATCATGCTTGCCCATTTTGATATAAACAATTCCCCTGTTAAAATAAGACCTTGCTTCTCCTGGTTTAAGGCTGATAGCTTTAGTATATGCCTCAGCCGCTCCCATCAGATCACCCTCTTTATATCTCTTATGACCCTTATCAAACAACTCCGCAAAAGTATCTGATCCCTTATTATCTTGTTGTTGTGGGTTTATCTTTATTTCTTTTTTGTTTATTGGCTTTATGTGTACAAAAAATATGTAGTTAACAACAACAACTATGGCAAATAATCCTAACCACATAAATACCCTTC
>CAYTDY010000091.1:0-9031 GCA_964436665.1 uncultured Desulfobacteraceae bacterium | reverse complement strand
CAAACAGGGGCAAACAACATCCCTATATTGTGTATCCTACAAAGACCAGGATTCAGGAGACAATTGAATTTGCAAATAAGTTAGGTTTTAAAAGACTGGGCATTGCTTTTTGTGGGGGCCTTAGAAATGAGGCCAGGATTTTGTCAGAGATATTAAAGGAACAGGGCTTTGAGGTGGCATCTGTTATTTGTATGGTAGGGAGAACTCCCAAAGAGTTTCTTGGTATAAAAGAAGATCAAAAGGTGGGAGTGGGAGAATTTGAGTCAATGTGCAGCCCCATAGCTCAGGCAATGGTTTTGAATGAAGTAAAAACAGATTTCAATATTATTTTTGGATTATGCGTTGGTCATGACTCTCTTTTTATGAGATACTCTGATGCACTATGCACAACATTAGTAACAAAAGATAGGGTAACTGGTCATAATCCTATAGCAGCCCTTAATCTACATAGCTCCTATTATGGGAGATTGAAAAAAGAGAAATTTAAAAAAGGCGGGCGTATTAAGGTAATAGTGGAAGAGGATTGATTTTTTAAGGGAATATATTTATGGATATCATGACTAATTGATGAAAGGCCAAGATCTGGATAGTTTAAATAGTCAAATTGCTTTTGTTGATGTAGAAAATGCCATAGGTGTCTACATTGAATACCGTGAATTTCCTAAAAACTAACATTGAATAAAGGAGGGTTCTATGAAGATCCTTGATTTATCAGTCACCCTTCGGAAAGGCAGTCTTTCACTGCCCCCAGGTCACCCCGATTTCGAATTAAAAGACATTCGTTTCCACGACAAAGATTTTAAGTCGGTCTCTTTCCTTCAGATGAGTACACACGGGGGAACCCATGTCGACGCCCCGTATCATTATATAAAAGACGGATTAACCATAGACGAGCTACCACTTGAAAAGATTGCAGGAACAGCAGTTCTCGTAGATTTAAGAAAGGTATCAGAACCAAAAAAGAGAATCTCTTTGGACGAATTGAAGCAAGCTGTTGGAGAAAGAGACATAAAAGAGAAGATTGTTATTTTGCACTCGGGTTGGTTAAAAGAAAAATGGGGAACGAGTGAAATGTACAAGCAAAATCCATTTCTTATGCAAGAATCAGCCAACTGGTTAGTGCAACAAAAGATAAAGTCAGTTGGGCTCGATTTTTCCCTCGACAATCCAGATCAAGGCAACATTCATATGAGAGAAAAATCTCCCATCCACAGAACACTTCTTGGGAATGGAATACCTCACATCGAAAATTTATGTAACCTTGATCTTATCGATCGAGATGAATTCTTTTTTATCGCATTGCCCTTGAAACTTTACAAATGCAATGGAGCACCCGCAAGAGCGATAGTAATAATAGATTAATCGGATGTTAGAAGATCACATATTTTTACCGAACGACTGGATCGCAATGCTATTGGTTTTGTTGCACATTGACTCTTTGGGGTAAAAACCAAAATTGAAAGAAGTCTGTTTTTAATATCCGGCAGCTTTGCCATGTAATGAAAAGATGAGCAATAATATTAATACTGCATCTTATTCAGTAGGTCTTGCATGAGTCATAGGCTTTACGTTGGAAGAGCACTAAGCCAAGATTTGACCACGAGAGTTTGTCTATTTTATCCTTTTTAAATTCTTAAACTTGCAAAAACATAGGAGGTTCTACAATGTATGATCTTGAGATTATTCAGTCGGCAGAGAAAGTAGTGAGGAAGGTTATCGGTGTAAAAGAGCAGGATAAGGTACTTGTGATCACCGATGCCGCCAAACTGAATGTCGGAAAGGCCTTTTCATTGGCTTGTAGAGGGCTAGGCGCCGAAACAGTAATGGCCCTAATGCCAATGACCGGTGAACATGGAAATGAGCCCCCTGCAACGATTGCTGCAGCAATGAAGGCTGCAGATGTAGTGTTTGCTCCGACTACCCACGCAATTACACATACAAGGGCTAGATTGAATGCATATACAGCAGGAACGAGAGTTATTATTCTGCGCGGTGTAGATGAAGACATGATGATAAAGGGAGCAATGACTGTTGATTTTAAGGAGTTAAAAGAAATAACTGCAAGAGTTGCAAAATCTCTATCTGAGGCAGATGAAATTAAGGTAACATCTCCCGCCGGAACAGATGTTACTTTCAAAATTACTGGTAGAAAGGTTTTTACACTTGATGGCTATTTTCAAGAAGAGATGGGTTTTGCTGGATTGCCAGGAGGTGAGGCTCCGACTTCTCCAGTAGAGGGTACTACAAATGGAACTATTGTTATTGACTATTCTATGGATAGTCTTGGTCGATTGAGCCAGGCTCTTGTGTTTACAGTGAAGGATGGCCGAGTCGTCTCAGTTAGCGGAGGAAGCCAAGAAGTTTATGCGATTGAGAAGCTATTCGAAAAAGATGAAAATGCTCGCAATATTGCAGAATTTGCTATAGGAACAAATCCTAAAGCGCGCCTAATCGGAAATCTGGCAGAGGACAAAAAACTCTTGGGTACTGTACACTTTGCTATTGGAGACAGTAAGTCTCTGGGAGGGGTAGTAGAATCCAGCATACATCTTGATGGTCTAGTATTAAAACCAATGGTCATTGCAGACGACAAAGTCTTGGTTAAACATGGGAAGCTCATGATTTAATTATGCTCAAATCTGTTAAAATTGGGTTTACCTGCATGATTCATTCAAAAAACTGATTAGAAAGGCCGACTACAATTTTTGGCGTATGCTAAAGACTTCTTTGTCATAAAACACTGAGAAGGGAAAGGATGTAAACAAAATTTGACTATATTTGAAGGCTCGCTTTTCCATTAGTTGTGATAGTAAGAGCTAAAAAAGAAGGGAGGTGGAAACTCACAGTTTGTATATGTATTTTGCCAAAGTAAGTTAAAACAAAAAAGAAAAGGAGGAATTAAAATGAAAAGGAACAAATTATTAAAAGTATTAACTGTTATTTGTTTGTTTTTAGTATTGGCAGTGCTAGGCCTTGTGTCAGCTACTGAAACAGCTGCTTCAGAGAAAACGAGGGTAATATTTGGAGTTACGTCTTCTAAGTCTGGTATGTATCCATGGCAATGTGCCCATGGTACAGCAGTCAACCAAAATGTGCCGGATGTAATGGTTACTACAGTTGAGTGCCCTCATGCGGCTGCTGAGGTTCTCGAGCACATACGCAAAGGTGAAATGCACTTTGGTATTGGCGGTACCCGTATGATGTTTCGTGCACACCATGGCATCGATGATTACAAAGGAAAAGCTATTCCTGATCTGAGATGTATTATGACTCTTGCAGTGGTTCCGTTTACTATTTTTGTCTCAGAGAAGAGTGGTGTTAAAGCAATCACTGAATTAGAAGGTAAGAAATTTGGTACTACTTTTCCGGCATCTCTTACCGGTAAAAAAATACACAAGCTTTGTGATGCTTTAGGTATAAGACCTGATTACTTTGAAGCATCTATGGGCTCTACTATACAAGCATTTAAGGCTGGTAAAATAATAGGTTTTATTAAGCCTGGTGCCCCTGATGCAGCAGTACTTAGTTGTGCCGCAGTAAAACCAATTAGATTACTGCCTGTAAGCAAAGCACAGTTTGACATATGCAAGGCAAAATATCGTGGTTACTTTTCAAGAATGTCTGTAATTCCATCTGGGGCGTATCCTGGTCAAAATAAAGATATTAGCGCTGTCACCTTCTTTCCTGCCTGGAATGGTACTAGCAAGCTTTCGGAAGATATAGTCTATAAGATGCTAAAAGTGTGGTATGAAAACAGGAAAAGCCTCGCTGCTATGTATGCCGCTGCTAATAAGGAAGAAGGTGAGCTTGGATTTCCTAAATTAACTATAGAAACAGCAAGTATCCCTTTGCATGCAGGGGCGTATAAATTCTATAAAGAATTCGGATTGGAAATCCCTGACAGGCTAATTCCTCCAGAGGTGAAAAAGTAACCTTTAGATACTATATAATTTGGGGTCTACGAAATGAGAGAATTGACAGGGCGAAGTGCTAAAGTATATTACCTTGTTTGCTTGGCCTGGAGTTTAATTTTATCATACACTGCTTCGGTTATTGCATTCCATCCTATTATACAAGGAATAACACTCTTTGCACTGTTCGCTTTAACATTAGTTTTTATGGTATACCCCGCCAAAAAGGGAGAGCCACTATCTGGCTCTCCCTCTAACCTAGATATCCTACTTATAATATTGTCTATAGTTACTTGTACATATGTGCTCTTTCGCTATGAAATTTGGATGGTTACCCCTTTGCCTGCAACTAATTTCGATGTGTTTTTATCTGGAATCTTGCTAATCTTGATATTAGAGGCAGCAAGACGCACTATAGGATGGTTTCTGCCTACGATGACGATAATTCTGTTACTCTACGCCTTTTTAGGTCAATATATCCCAGGCACATATGGGCATAAAGGTTTTAGTATTAAGTGGGTTCTTGGCAATTTGTATACAAGCACATCAGGTTATGCTGGTATAGTTACGTGGATCGTGAGTACTGTGGTAGCTATTTTTATAATAGCTGGTGCTGTAATACTTAAGTCTGGCTTAGGTGAGACTTTAATTGATGGGGCTAAAGTGATAGCGGGTCGCATTCGAGGAGGTGCGGCCTTAATGGCAGTGGTCGCTAGTTCTTTTTTCGGTACGGTGTCAGGAAGTCCCATAGCAAATGCGGCAACCACTGGAGCAATAACCATACCGATGATGAAACGCCTTGGCTACAGGTCTAAATTTGCTGCAGCAGTGGAGGCGGTTGCATCTACTGGTGGGCAGATAATGCCTCCTATCATGGGGGCAGGTGCGTTTATCATGGCGGAAATGTTAGGGATTTCATATCTTAAAGTATGTATTGCCGCCCTTGTGCCTGCCGTTTTATACTTCTTAGGGGTAGGCATGGGGATATATTTTGAAGCTTCACGGGTAAATCTAGCAAGGGTCCCAAAGGAGGAAATACCAAAAACTCGAAGCGTATTTACGTGGGTTAAAATGGGACCATTAGGTGTATTTATGGTTGTTTTGTTCTATTTCTTGATTCAAGGTCGTCCTGTTCAACAGGCAGGGTTTCGGGGAGTGGTAACCCTGATCGTGCTTTTTATATTTACTACTGGGGAATTCACAATAGAGGGTATCAAAGGTCGCCTTCGAAAAATGGTAGATGCCTTTGCGCTGGGAGGTAAAAATTTAGCAAGTCTCGCCGTTATTATCTTATGTGTACAAGTTGTTATTAATATGGTTAACCTCACTGGACTGGGAATCAAATTTTCAGCGCTGATTTATATTGTTGCTGGAACCAACTTACTTTTAGCACTTATTTTCGTAGGGGTAATAGCTATGTTGCTCGGCATGGAACTACCAACAACAGCTGCTTATCTCGTAGGAATCTCCGTATTGGGCTCTTGTCTTATAGGTTTAGGATTCCCCCCGCTTGCCACTAACTTATTTATCTTCTACTATGCCATCCTCGCTGTTATTACTCCGCCTATCTGTTTTACTGTATATGTTGCTTCAAATATTGCAGAATCAAAATGGCTTCCAACTGGATTTATGGCTTGGCGATTGGGTCTTGCTGCTTATATCGTGCCCCTTATGTTTATGTATAATCCTGTTTTGATTTTAAAAGGTAAGCCATTTAATATTGTAGCTGGGGTTGCTACTGCTATCATAGGGGTAATTGCTCTTGCGTCTGGTAGCATGGGATTTTTATTAAAACCAACTGCCATATATGAAAGGCTTATTTTAATTACCAGCGCCCTTTTATTGATTTTTGCTAGTTTGATAACAGACTTAATAGGTATTGGCTTAATAGCTATAGCATTATTATCGCAAGGGGTTTTCGCTCGGCATAGAACAATATTCATCAGTTGAATATTTCAACGATAAGCATAACAGACTTTGGATACTAGTGATGAATGAAAGAAGGGGGGGTTTGTATGGACTCTTTAACCCAAAAATTAGTAAACTTTGTAACGCAGACTAAATTCAACGATTTACCAGGAGATGTGGTCCATGAAACAAAGCGCATCTTGCTTGATTCCATTGGATGTGCCATAGGCTCGACCCGTATGGAACGCGGAAAGATTTGTATAGAATTGGCAAAGAGACTTGGTGGACTATCTGAATCAACAATTCTTGGAACAGCTGGCAAGGTGTCATCCATTAACGCCGCATTTGCCAATGGTGAATTGATTAGTACATTAGACTATGATGCGCTCTATGGAACACACATTCCACCCTTTGTAATTCCAGCACCACTTGCAGTGGCAGAGAAGGTTTCAGCTTCCGGTAAGGATTTAATCCTGTCCGTTGCACTAGGCCACGAGATCGCAAGGAGGCTTCAGATGGCAACATCACGTACTTATGCTCCGATAGAAAGTGGACCGGAAAAAGGTAGGATTACCTTCGCACCTGTCAGTGGGCATAGTACTGCGGGTTTCGGCGCAGCGGTTGGTGCAGGTAAGATTCTTAATCTCAGCCCTGAAAAAATGGCGAACGCTATCGGGATAGCTGGTTATGCTGCTCCTCCGTCTACATTTAGGAAGTGGACCGATACGGTTCCTTGTAGGATGACGAAGTATGGCCCCCCCGGATTTGCGGCCGAGGTGGGGGTTAGATCCGCTTTGCTTGCTGATATGGGCTATCATGGCGACACGAACATCTTTGAAGGTGAGCATTGTTATTGGAGATTTACCGGTTTTCAGGAATGGAACAAGGATATAGTGGTGGCGGACATCGGAAGCAAGTGGAAATGCCTTGAAGTAAGTTATAAACGATATCCATGTGGCCATTGAATGGCCGCCATCGTGGATAGGTTTATCCACATAATTGATGAAAACAGTCTTACCCCTGAGGATATAGAAGAAGTTGAGGTTACACCTCACGCCATAGGGCTTAACAGAATGTGGAAGGAAAACGAGTTAAGAACGGAAGAAGATTTTGGATTTCACGGACCGTACCTTATTGCCTGTGCAGCGCACAGGATAAAAGGGGTCGACTTTCAAAATTCGGACACAAGAGAGGATTCAAAGATACGAGAATTCATGAAAAAAGTAAAGATGTTACCTAACTACCATGAGGATTTTGGAACGTCGATGCTTGAAGATCCCATCACGAGGGTAATGAGTGTTGAAGTTCTGGCAAAAGGGGAAACATTTAAGGAGACATCTCGGTATATAGAGTGGTCTTGGCGTCCAGATGAAGTTAGGGCCACAGATGAGGACTTGGTTGATAAATTCAACGAGATTGTTTCGGGGTTTCTACCTTCGGATAAAATAGAAAAAGCAACGGATACCTTGCTTAAATTAGAAGAAGTGGAAGATATAAAAGATCTTATGGAGATGCTAGTCCCTTAGTGCTGAAAAGGTCTTTTTGTGAATGGATGTGCATATAAGGCAGTTATGGAGGGGCAGGATAGAGCAATACGTGTTAGGCTGAGGTCACCAGAGCTAATGGAGGCTCTCAGTCTACTCTTCCTTCACCCCCTCCTCGGAAGGATACAAGGAAATACAAAGAGGGTGGTATAGGCCATGTTGTAGAATGCCCTATTTGCTGTATTAATTTCAGCAAATATGAGCATGAGATAGGCATCAAGGTTTGGGACATGGGAGAGTTTCTATCTGTTGCATTCTAACTAATGCAGGATCAGATCTTCACTAATTTCTAGAGGAATAGATTTATGGATATCATAGTTGAAAAATTAGTTACCTATGTATCAGAAACAAATTATGACCGACTCCCTGAAGAGGTTATTAGCGAGACAAAGAAGTTTATCCTTGACACAATAGGTGTTGGTCTGGCTGGGGTAAGGGAGCCGGGTTGTAGAGAGGTGGTGGATCTGGTAAAAAAATGGTCCTCAAATAATGACGGATCTACCATTATTTATTATGGAGACAGGGTTTCACCCCCTGAGGCTGCCTTTGCCAATAGTGTATTAATGCATGCCCTTGATTTTGATGATACCTTTGATAGCTCTGCGATGCATGCCCATGTTTCATCCCTTCCGGCTGCTCTTGCAATAGCTGAAGCTAAAAGAAAGGTTAATGGAAAAGAATTTATTACTGCTGTTACATTGGGTGTTGATATAACCTGCAGGATTGGCTCAGCAATACTTTCTCCCCTTTCATGGATAAGGACTGCAACCTGTGGTTCCTTTGGCGCTGCGGCAGCTGCAGCTAAAATATTAAATGGAGGCAAGAAAGAGATATTAAATGCCCTCGGTATTGTTTATAGCCAGACTGCGGGTAATGCCCAATGTCTTGTTGATGGAGGTTTGGTAAAAAGGATGCAGCCAGGTTTTTCTGCAAGGAGTGCAGTTTTAAGTGCCGCCCTTGCCTCAAGGGGGGTTACCGGGGCTACAGATATATTTGAGGGTGAGCATGGTTTCTTTAAACTTTATGAAAGGGGTAAAGTTGAAGAAGAAAGGGTAACCGAAAATCTTGGTGATCACTTTGGCGTGATGGATTTAAGCATAAAGCCATATCCCTGCTGTCGCATGACACATGCTTCTATAGATGCTGCTTTGGAATTGTATAACTCTCACCACATATATCTGGAAGGGATTGCTGAAATTTTAGTCTATGTATCCAAAATGGTTTCTGATATGGTTGGAGCCCCATTTAGGGTGAGGGAGAATCCTCAGGTTGATGCCCAGTTTAGCATCCCTTACACAGTAGCAGTGGCATTAAAAAAAGGAAAGGTTTTCATTGATGATTTTATCTCAGATACAGTTAGAAAGGAATCTACTATATTGGAGCTCGCTAAAAAGATCAGAGTTTTGATAGATCCTGAACTCCCTCATAATGATATTTCTTTTTCAAATATGACAATCAGGATGCTAAAAGGGGAGAGCATTTCCTTTAAAGTAGATACCCTTAAAGGAAGTCCTTTAAGACCTATGACCTTTGATGAGTGCGCAGATAAATTCAAAAAATGCCTTGAATACTCTCATAAATCATCTCTGATCAAAAACAGCGAGATTATTACGGATTTTATTTTCAATCTGGAGAAGAAAAAGGATGTAGGTGAAATCTTTGATTACG
>CAYTDY010000090.1:0-9067 GCA_964436665.1 uncultured Desulfobacteraceae bacterium | reverse complement strand
CGTGTTAAAGGGAGATGTAAAAGATGTTCTCTTGCTTGATGTTACTCCCCTTTCCTTGGGAATTGAGACCCTGGGTAGTGTTTTCACCAAGCTTATTGAGAAAAATACTACCATACCTACTAAAAAGAGCCAGATATTCTCAACCGCAGCAGATAACCAGCCTGCAGTGTCCATCCATGTCCTTCAAGGTGAGAGAGAAATGGCGACTTACAACAAAACCCTTGGTCGTTTTGAGCTGGTTGGTATTCCACTGGCGCCAAGAGGTTTTCCTCAGATAGAGGTAACTTTTGATATTGATGCAAATGGTATTGTTAATGTATCTGCAAAAGACATGGGAACTGGAAAGGAACAGTCCATCAAGATAACTGCCTCAAGCGGTCTCAGCGAGGAGGAAATCGAGAGGCTAGTCAAGGATGCTGAGCTTCATGCTGAAGAAGACAAAGAGAAGAGGGAGCTTGTTGATGCTCGAAATGCTGCTGACTCTCTCATCTACTCCACTGAAAAGTCTCTTAAAGAGGCCGGGGAAAAGCTGGATGCTAGTACAAAAGGAGAGATAGAGAATGCCATCTCTAAGCTTAAGAAGGCCATGGAGGGTGAAGATACATCAGAGATCAAGCAGCTTTCAGAGGAGTTGACCCAGGTTTCACATAAAATAGCCGAGATTTTATATGCTCAGGCTGCCCAATCTCAAGCTGGCCCAGAAGCAGGTCCTGGGGAAACAGAATCAGCTAAAAAAGATGAGGAGGTTGTTGACGCTGATTTCGAGGAAGTAAAGGATGATGGCAAATAAACTCCCCTATTCTATCTAGGCTCTACATCCCCGGATCATACCAGTCCAGGACGGGCAAACCGATGGGCACGCTGGAAGAAAATCCTGAATTCAAATATCGAAATTCGAAACAATATCAAAGCTCGAATGTTCAAAATTCGAAACAGTCCAAAGAATAATTTGCTCTAAGGAAAGGATTCTTTGTTTAGAACATTGGAATTTTGTTCATTCGGATTTGTTTCGGATTTCGTGCTTTGGATTTCGAATTTAGAAATAAAAGCATTTGGTTATAATGCAAAACTTGGAATAAATTTTTAGATATTAGCTTATGAAGACATCTAGAAAAGCTATTACCATCTTCATAGTGGTAATGGCCATTTTTATTTTCTCTTGTGAGAAGAAGGTGATTTTAAAGGAACCAGTTTTAAAAAAACCACCTGAAAAGAAAGTGGTTATTGATCATTTTGCAAAAGCTGAAAGTTATTGGCTTCAAAAAGAATATGATAAGGCCTTAGCAGCCTATGAAAGGTACCTCAAGGCATTTCCATCAGGAGATAGGGTAAGGGATGCATTAGCCAGAAAGGCAACCATATATTATAAAAGGAGCCAATATGAGGAGGCCTTGCCTCTTTTCTTAGAGGCTCTCGAAGAATATCCCTGGAACGAAAAAAGGGCTAAGATTCACCTATTAATAGCCAAGGTATATTTTCATCTAAAAAAATACCCCGAATCAAGACTGTCTGCTTTAAGGTGGCTTGAGCTTTATAAATATTATCCTGGGAAAGAAGAAATATTCTTTCTTTTAGGTCAAAACTTGAAGGAATTAAATGATCATCCACGTGCCCTTTATTGGTGGCTCAAATTCTTGGCATCACCATTAATTAAAATTGAGCAAAAGGGAAAAATCAGGCCTCAACTTTTAAGTCTCATCTCGCAGGCCAACGAAGAAGAACTGATAAAGATGGCTAACTACGCTAAAGAGAGCGATTTTATCTTTCCTATCTACTACCAGATAGCTGTATCCTATCTTCTCTCAGATAAATTAGAGGAGGCGCGCGAAGCTGCATTAAAGGTAGTGAAGCTTGCACCAGATGAGGAATGGGTCATAAAAGCTAAGGAAGTACTCCAGAAGATTGAGGAGAGATTAAAGGTAAGCCCTAATGTTATTGGTTGTCTCTTACCTTTGAGCGGTCCCTTTGCCATCTATGGCCAGGAGGTTTTAAATGGTCTCAAACTCGGTTTTGATATCTTTCAGGAAAGCAATGAAGGCCTTTCTTCTATAGAGTTTGTAATAAAGGACACAGAAGGTGATCCTGGAGTAGCAATTGAGGCGATAAGAGAACTGGCAGAGGAGGAAAGGGCAATAGCCACTATAGGTCCTCTCATTAGCAAGGTAGCTGAAGGAGTTGTAGAAAAGGCTCAAGAATTAGGTATACCAATAATCACCTTAAGCCAGAGTGAAGCTATAACCAGCAAAGGAGATATGGTTTTTCAGAATTGTCTTACCCCAGAAGACCAACTAAGAAGCTTAACAAATAAGGTTATAGGGGATATGGGGTTAAAGAGATTTGCCATCCTATATCCCGCTAATGGTTATGGCAGATATTTTATGAATAAATTATGGGACAAGGTTGAATCTCAAGGAGGGATAATAACCGCAGTAGAGTCATATAATCCTAAAGGTACGGATTTTGCAGCAGAGATAAAAAAGATGGTTGGTCTATTTTATCCCAGGCCAAAATCAGATATGGAGGAAGAAGAGAGGGAAGAGTCGGGAACGGAGGAGGAAGAATTGGAAAGGAAGGAGGAAGAATCAGAAGAGGAACCAGAGCCTATCATTGATTTTGATGCTGTCTTTATCCCTGATAGCTATGAAAGGGTAGCCCTTGTAGCGTCTCAGTTGGCCTACTATGATGTTGTAGGAGTAACCCTTTTAGGGACAAATCTTTGGAACTCTCCGAAATTGATAGAGATTGCCGGAAGATATGTTCGTGGAGGAATATTTCCTTCTGGGTTCTTTCCTGGTAGTGGTTATATAGGTGTGGATAGTTTTGTTGACCAGTACAAAACCAATTTTGGCCAAGAACCAGGACTTCTTGCTGCTATAGGTTACGATACTACCAGAGTAGTCAAAGAAATTTTAAAAGAAAAAGGCAAAGACATAAAGACAAGAGAAGATTTTCGTTCCATATTAGCAGGAAGCAAAAGTTTTGATGGTGTAACAGGACCGATGGTTTTTGATAGTAAAAGAAGGGCAAAAAGAAATCCCCTCCTTTTGACCATTAGAGGTAAGCATTTCCTTCCTATGCCGTGATTTGATTTTAACTGTTCTTACTTCTATGGTTTACTTTAATGATCACGATCTTTGAGCATTTGCCCTCATTTCCCTGACCACACCCGCATCTGCTGAATATATATAGCCTTTATTATGCATTTGGATTGACTAGCGGAGGAAGGATTAGAGAAATACCCAAAAAGTTGGCCCTTAAAATGGGTTGCAAAAGTTAAGTATAATGACTATAATAGAAGTATTAAAATATTTAATAATTTTTAAAAGATATTGATATGAGGTAAGTTAATGGAGTTTGAAGATAGTTTAGAAAAAGAAAAAGAGCAAGTCCAGAAAATTCCAAGCCAGAAAGAATTGGAAAAAGAGCTAAGTGACTATCTTTCCAAAAAATATGGTGATCGGATAAAGATAATATCTCCCCTCCTCTTTCCTCAGAGCGAGCCCAAAAAGACAGAGGAAGGAGGAAAAGGGGGCGTCAAGAAGAGTGGTATTCCTGACTTTGATATGAAGCCAGAGGAATTAGATTCCTATTTAGACGGATATGTGGTTAAGCAAGATCAAGCCAAAGGTGTGCTGGCCACGAAAATCTGTACTCATTTCAACCGGATAAAATCCCTGGCCAAACGATCTAAAAAAGAAAACCCCTTTTCTGTAGGGATGATTAAAAATAATATTCTTATGATAGGTCCTACAGGTGTTGGCAAAACATATTTGATAAAATTAATTGCACAAAAGATAGGTGTTCCATTTGTTAAGGGTGATGCTACAAAATTTAGTGAAACAGGTTATGTAGGTGGTGATGTCGAGGATTTGGTAAGGGATCTGGTATATGAAGCTAATGATGATATTAAGTTAGCTGAGAATGGTATTATATACATAGACGAAATTGATAAAATTGCCTCCAGCCAAAATATCATAGGCCATGATGTTTCAAGGACAGGGGTGCAGAGGGCCCTTTTAAAACCGATGGAAGAAACTGATGTAGACCTGAAGGTTCCCCATGATCCAATCTCGCAGATACAAGCTATTGAGCATTACCGAAGAACCGGGAAAAGGGAAAAGCAGGTAGTAAATACAAAAAACATACTTTTCATTATGAGCGGCGCCTTTGAAGGATTGCCAGATATCATTAAAAAACGTCTCAAACGCCAAGGTATAGGATTTGAGGCAGATATCCATTCTTCTGATATAGGTATGGAAATTCTTAAAGAGGTAAGGGCACAGGATCTTATTGAGTTTGGTTTTGAGTCGGAATTTATAGGTCGCCTTCCAGTAATTGTTGTTCTTGATGAGCTAACAAAAGATGACCTTGTTGAAATTCTTAAAAATCCAAATAACCCTATTATACTTAGCAAGAAAAGGGATTTTATGGCATATGATATCAATATTCAGTTTGAAGATAAGGCACTTGAAAAATTATCGGAGATTGCTTCTCAGGAAAAAACTGGTGCGAGAGGTTTAGTCAGTGCTGGTGAGAGAACCCTTATGCCTTTTGAAAAGCATCTTCCATCGACTGCTATAAAGAAACTGTTGGTTACTCCAGAGCTTGTTAAAAATCCAGAGCAAGAACTTAACCGGATTGACTCCGATAGGTATAAGAATGTCCCTAAGATGGAAGAACGATTTAAAAGAGCAGCTGCACATGAAAAACAAAGAGTAAAAGAGACTATAGCGGAGAGGGCAAAAGAATTTGAGACCCAATCAGGTTTAAAATTATACGAAGATAGGGTAGCTTTAGTTGCTGAACAGACACTTAACTCTATATCTGATATTGATTCTGCCTTTAAAGATTTTAAGGAGATGTATAATCAGATAACGACCCAGAATGAAGGATTGTTTTCCCAGTTAGGAATTAATGTTCGTTTAGCAGATAGTGCCATTGACGAGATAATAAGGATTGCCATTGACCAGGATCGGGATATCAGCGAGATATGTCTTAACTTGGCAAACGAATTGGAGTATGGGCTTAAATTAGTTAGAGATCGGATCGGATTTGAGGCCTTTACTATTACCAGGGAGGCAGTTTTAGATCCGGAGAAATATATAGATAGCCTGATTAAGAAGTTTTATAGCCAAGATCCAGTGATATCCTAAGCCAATTATTTCCTCCCTCTTAATCCCAGTCGGAGAACTTATATCTTTAAACACGTAAATCTTCTGTCAATAAAATATCTGAAATTATGACAAAAAGATGAGGCCAGAGGCTGTGTGGAACTTCTCAACTGGCCTATTATCTTATCGACAAAGAGAATGAAGATAAAGGAGGGCAAAATGATAATTAGGCCTCGACGTCTTAGGCGAACCTCCACTATTAGACGAATGGTGAAGGAGACATTTTTAAGGGTTGATGATCTTATTTATCCTATATTTGTTAAACATGGCAAAGGAGAAAGAGAACCTATTCCGTCCATGTTGGGGCATTATAGGTTATCAATTGATGAATTGGTTAAAGAAGCAGTAGAGGTGTGGTCTTTGGGTATACCAGCTATGATCCTTTTTGGTTTGCCAAAGGCAAAGGACGAATTGGGGAGTGAGGCATATGCCCGGGATGGAATTGTTCAGCAGGCTGTGGCTGCCATCAAAGAGAGAGTGCCGGAACTGATTGTTTTAACTGATGTCTGTCTCTGTCAGTATACAGATCATGGGCATTGTGGGATTATAAGAGATGGCCAAGTAGACAATGATACTACCCTTGAAATACTCTCTAAAATAGCCATTTCTCATGCCGATGCAGGAGCTGATTTTGTTGCCCCCTCAGATATGATGGATGGGAGAGTCAGGGCAATTAGAGATGCCCTGGAGAGAGATGGATTTAAGGATACAGGTATTCTGGCATATGCTGTGAAATATGCCTCTTCCTTTTATGGACCATTTCGCGAGGCGGCTGATTCTGCGCCACAGTTTGGCGACAGAAAAAATTACCAGATGGATCCGGCTAATGCCAGAGAGGCCCTTAAGGAGGCGTTTATAGATGTTGAAGAGGGTGCAGACATTGTCATGATTAAACCAGCATTGCCGTATCTGGATATCATCCATAAGGTTCGCGCTCATATCAACCTACCTCTGGCAGCTTACAATGTGAGCGGAGAATATGCCATGGTTAAGGCAGCTGATCAAAATGGTTGGATAGAGGGGGAAAAGGTAATGATGGAAATGCTTCTTTCAATTAAAAGGGCTGGTGCTGATCTTATCCTGACTTATTTCGCCAAAGAGGCAGCTAAGGTGTTGATTGAGCATGAAAAAAGGTAAGGCATTTCACAGAAACTATCAACTACGAATAGTAGCCTGGGAAGTTACTAGGGCATGTAATCTAAATTGTGTTCATTGCCGGGCATCATCAAATTTTGGTCCCTATCCTCAAGAGTTGGATACTGTCAAGGCAATGGAAGCATTAGACCAAATAAGAGAGGTTGGCACACCTATTATTATCCTTACAGGTGGCGAACCTCTTTTACGGAAGGATATCTTTGCCCTTGCAGACTATGGAACTAAAAAGGGCTTTAAAATGGTTATGGGTACCAATGGGACCTTGATTACCCCTGATATTACAAAGAAGATACGAGACTCAGGAATTAAGAGGGTAAGTATATCTCTTGATGGGGCTACAAGGAAGAGTCACGATACATTTAGACAAGTTAATGGGGCCTTTGATAGTGCCATGAAGGGGATATCTAACCTCAAAGAGGGGGGGATTGAATTTCAGATCAATACCACTATAACCAAATACAATTTATCTGAGTTAGAAAGCATTCTCGATCTTTCTGTAAGGCTTGGGGCAATTGCACATCATATATTTTTACTTGTTCCAACGGGAAGGGCTAAAGAGATGGTAAACCAAGAGTTAAATGCCGATGAATATGAAGACACTCTGCACTGGTTTTATCAACAGCAGAATACTGTCCCCCTTCAGCTGAAAGCTACTTGTGCACCTCAATACTACAGAATTATAAGACAGGAGGCACAAGTTAATGGGCAGAAGGTAAATAGCAAAACCCATGGTCTTGATGCAGAAACAAGGGGCTGCTTGGCTGGAATTTCATATTGTTTTATTTCTAATGAAGGCATTGTCCAGCCCTGTGGCTACTTAGAGTTGAATTCTGGAGATTTAAGGAAGTCTACATTTTCCGATATATGGATGAATTCTTCTGTCTTTGCTGACCTCCGGGACCTTTCCAGATATAAAGGAAAGTGCGGGCGATGTGAATATATTAATGTTTGTGGTGGTTGCAGGGCAAGGGCCTATGCATTTAGTGGGGATTATTTATCTGAAGAGCCATTATGTGCCTATTATCCAGTAGGCAGTAAGAAGTAAGCAGTAAACACTTTGTATCAAATTTTTCCCTACTGCATACTGCATACTGCTTAAATAAAGCAAAGGTTCTAACATGGATGATATTGATAGAAAACTTTTAAACGAGATCCAATCAGATTTTCCTATTACCAAAAGGCCTTATAAAGATTTGGGAGATCGATTAAACTGCTCTGAAGGTGAGATTCTTGAGCGAGTAAAAAGATTGAAAAAGGAGAACATCATCCGGCGGATAGGTGGAAACTTCGACTCTCGAAGGCTCGGTTTTGCTACTACTCTCTGTGCAGCAAGGGTACCGGATGATAAGATCAATAGATTTGTGGAAGTGGTTAACAAGTATCCAGAGATAACCCATAATTATCTTAGGGATCACCACTATAATATATGGTTTACATTCGTAGCCCCTAATATGAAAGTGATAGACAGATATATTAAGGAAATAATTCAGCATACTGGAGTAAGAGAAATCCTTAACTTACCGGCGGTGAAAACTTTTAAAATATTAGTTGATTTTGATCTTGCTTGATTTACAGGGGATAGATTTTTTAGTATGCGGCCTATAGGCTAAAAGGAGGGATAAAATTTATTCTTCTTCTATTCTGAGACTTTCAAGGATAAGAACTTCTTCATCTTCACTCATTAATCCCTCTTCTATTAGTAAGTCACCAATACCATCTTCTCTTAGGATATCTATGGCCAATATCCTTTTATTGCTTTTACCTTTCGTGGAGAATATAGTGTATTCTAAGGTATAGGTTGATTTTTTGAGTAACTTTATATCTCCTCCGATTATTATGACATGGTAGCTCAGCAGAAAATAAATTATTGCTCCAGCAATAAATAAAAAACTTATTTTTTTCTTTATGGACATTGCCATTGTTATATCCTCGAGCTTGAGATGCCAAAGTATATGGTGGGCGATGCGGGACTCGAACCCACGGCCTCTGGTTCCGGAGACCAACGCTCTATCCACCTGAGCTAATCGCCCACTTGATTTTTATAAATTATTTAACAAGAAAGATCAAGGGCGAATATCTCAATTATCATAATTTTTCAAAGATAAGATAGGTGATTGAGATTAATTTTTGTAATTAAATGGTATTTGCTTTGTTGATATAGAAAAATAAAATATTTTTTATATTTATTATAAATTTTTATTGCTATTTTTCTTTTTTATATTTATGTTTACAAATTAGGCTTTTTTTATGCCAGCGTAGCTCAGCAGGCAGAGCAACTGATTTGTAATCAGTGGGTCGGGGGTTCGATTCCCTTCGCTGGCTCCAAGGATGAATATGGAGAGGTTCCCGAGTGGTTAAAGGGAGCAGACTGTAAATCTGCCGGCTCAGCCTTCGGAGGTTCGAATCCTCCCCTCTCCACCATCCAGGAAAAGATATTTATCAATGTAAAAGCGGGAATAGCTCAGTTGGCTAGAGCGTCAGCCTTCCAAGCTGAGGGTCGCGGGTTCGAACCCCGTTTCCCGCTCTATTTATTGGTTTTAAGTAATTAACTGCCCACGTAGCTCAGTTGGTAGAGCACATCCTTGGTAAGGATGAGGTTCACCGGTTCAATCCCGGTCGTGGGCTCCAGATTAAAATGACCTTTCAGGTTAAATTTTTGGCTTTAAAAAAATTGTGAATAGGTAATTAAGGAGGTATATACAATGGCCAAAGAAAAATTTAAGAGGACAAAAACACATGTA
>CAYTDY010000089.1:0-9075 GCA_964436665.1 uncultured Desulfobacteraceae bacterium | reverse complement strand
CTCTAACATCGTTTGTGTAGGCGCTCGCCGGGCCACTATAGCAGTCTATAATGCCCACCTTGATAGCGCGTACAATTTTAGGTGGTCTTGTGACATAGTAAATAACTACAGCCACAATGATCACAAGTACTACTATTATGATACTCCAAGTAGACTTCTTTTTCATTTCATCTCACCTCCATAGATTATTTACATGTTTAACATCCCTAAAACTTCCTCTGTTTTTTATTTCCGAATCTATTACCTCCTTCTTTTAATGTTAAAATTTAGAAACTTACCTTGCCATCCCTCATTGAAAACACGAAGAGTCCTTCCATTTAATATCCCTATCACAACGTTTATTAAAGTCAATATTAAAACTGGTGTAAAATCTTCTATATTACTTCTCCCAGTTTCCTGGATTCATAATACCATTTGGGTCTAAAAGCCCTTTAACCTTCTTTATTAGTTCTGCAGTATTTGGATCCATTCTTTCCATTGCTAATTTTTGTGCTCCCACCTCACCCTTCCAAACTATCCCCCCCAACTCAAAGGTCAGCCTGTTTGACTCATCAAGGGCCTTTCTGGTTTTTTCCACATCCTCCTCATCAGCTCTGTTAAAGGAATAATTAAACCCGAACATAATGCTGTTACCCATTAAGACCTGGTGTACATAGGAAACTATCATGCCATATTTATGCGCAATCTCTATTCCCTTTCTCCATGCCTCCGGAACCTTATCTATCGGCAATATTGCACCGGTATATTCAAAGCCCCCGCCCTTTCTAAAGTCTGCTGCCAAAGCAGCCAGAGGTGGCACATCCAGGAATCTTTTCTCTAATGCCGGGTGTAGATCTTCCACAAACATTACTGTGTCTCCTCCTTTAAACGCCCGAAATAATTTTTTATACATATCTTTTTTAAGCTCAAGTTCCTCTTTCGCATGTGCGGATACAATGATGACAAAAAAGACATGATTCATCCAATCTGGCTTCTCCTGGGTTATAAGAAAGAAATCCTCCAGTAAATCGAGATGCATAACCTCACGAATGGCATCTGTTATTGAATCTATATCATCTGTGGAAAAGGCCATTACCTCCCTGTATGGTGGTTTGGGATAGAGCCGCATAGAAAGCTTTGTTACAACGCCAGTTGTTCCAAACCATCCAATAAACAGCCCTGATAAATCTGGCAGTGGCCCTCTTGTAAACCAATATGGGCTAACAGAGCACGATCCTATCTTGCATACCTCACCTGTTGGGAGCACTACCTCCATCCCATTTATCATATCTGAGTTAACCCCGTATCGTGGTGAGATATGACCATGCCCCTGAATAAGGGCATTTCCCACGACCGTAACAGTGGGAGGTGACTCTGGGGTAGAGTGTTGAAGAGTAGGGTAATTTTTCTCAAGATACGTCTTTAGTGCAGCCTGCGATACCCCTGCTTCAACTACAGCGTATCTATTTATCTCATTTACTTCGATAATTTTATCCATTCTTTTCATATCCAAGACTATCCCAGCCCTATTAGGTACAACCAGAGCTGACAGGGTAAAACCCCCACCGAGAGGGGTAATAGGAATCTTCTCCTTATTGGCTAAGAATATTACCTTTTGCACTTCATCAACCGTTTTGGGCATGACAACATAGTCAACCTTTCGAGGGTGTTGTGCACCTGGATCTCGAGAATAGATAAAAAGCTCCTCCTGGCTATTAGATACCCTATCTTCCCCCACAATATTAATTAATGAGCTCAATAAATCCATAAAGCCTCCTTGCTCCCTCGCTTTCAAGTAACTAACGTTGAAAGTAAATAAAAACTATAACCTATTTCTGTTATCCATTGTTTATTGTCTGTATTTCAACTTTTCACTTGTCATTTCACAATCCCTAAATTCCTAAATCCCTAAATCTATCTTTCTTTTACCGCTCTAATAAGCAACTGGGCCGCATGATTAATTTCAGCCTCGGTAGTGGGCCTTCCAAGGCTCAATCTAATCGCTCCCATCCCCACCTCTTCTTTGACATCCATGGCCTCAAGCACATGAGATAATTTTACAGACTGATCATGACAGGCAGAGCCAGTAGAGGCACATATTTCAGGGGCTTTCTTAAGAATCTCTTCTCCAATCATTCCCGGAAAGGATAGGTACAAGGTATTGGGGAGCCTGTTTTCCGGATGTCCATTCAGTATGACCTCTGGAATAGCTGAACATATCTGATCATGCAATCTATCCCTCAGTCCCCTTAAACGGGGCATATCATCATATAGATTTTCCATAATCAGTTCACATGCCTTACCTAAACCTACATCAAGGATCACACTTTCTGTCCCGGATCTTAATCCCATCTCCTGACCACCACCATGCATAAAGGGCTCAATCTCTACCCCTTTTCTGATATAGAGTGCACCCACACCTTTGGGGGCATAGATCTTGTGGCCGGCAATGCTTAAAAAATCAACACCAAGATCATCCACCTTAGTCTCTATCTTACCAACAGATTGAGCTGCATCTGTATGAAAAAGTATTCCATGCTCTTTAGCGATAGAGCTAATCTCAGTAATAGGCTGGATTATGCCTGTTTCATTATTTGCATGCATCACTGTTATAAGCATAGTATCTCTGCGTATCGCCTTTTTTACCTCATCTGGATCGAGAGAGCCAAAGCTGTCTACCGGAAGGAATGTCACATCACAGCCACCTTCCATGAGGAATTTAGCTGTATTAATTATGGCAGGATGTTCGATCTTTGTAGTAATTATGTGATGCCCTTTTTTCCGCAAGCTCCATGCCATACTTTTTAAAACCATATTGTTCGATTCAGTTCCACCACTGGTAAAAATAATCTCATTAGCTTCACATCCCAACATTCTGGATATCTGGCCCCGGGCCTTTTCCAATGCCCCCTTTGCCCCTTTTCCAAGAGGATGGGCGCTGCTCGGGTTCCCAAAATCCTTTAAGATATAGGGCATCATTGCCTCAGCGACCTCCCTTGCTATGGGTGTTGTCGCATTATAGTCTAAGTAAATCATTTTTTTATATTATCCTTATCTTACTAAAATCTTTCCCTTAGGCTCCTTTACTACCTTTCCAATAATAGCAGCCTCTTTAATTCCTTCTTTATGGAGCTTTTCTATCAGCACATCAGCTTTTTTTGGAGATACAGAGAACACCAGGCCTCCGGAAGTTTGAGCATCAAAGAGTATCCATCGCTTCCACTCGGGTAAATTTGATATAACCTCCAACATGTACTCACGGAATTTTCTGTTTCGCTGACTTCCAGGAGGATCAACTCCCATCTTTGCAAATTCTTCTGTCCTGGAAAACAATGGAACTGAAGAGTACTCAATCTCTAAACCACAATTCCCCTGCTCGATCATCTCTGCAAGATGTCCGACAAGCCCGAATCCGGTTATATCTGTACAGGCATGCACGCCCACTGTCAGCGCAATTTCTGAGGACTTTTTATTCAATGTTGTCATGGCCCGGATGATTTCTTCCTCTGTTTTATTGTCCAACATCTTTCTTTTAAAACAGTTGTTAAGGATACCAGTGCCGATAGATTTAGTGAGTATCAACTTATCTCCTACTTTAACCTCTGCATTGGTCAATATTTTCTTAGGATGCACCACTCCAGTGACAGCAAGGCCATATTTTACCTCGGTCTTGTCAATAAGACTATGTCCACCCAACAGCGGTACCCCGGCTTCTTTAAGCTTATCCATTCCTCCTCTCAAAATATCACTCAGAATAGATAGATCCATGGAGCCCGCAGGAAAACATATTATATTCATAGCAGTAATCGGCCTTCCCCCCATGGCATAGACATCACTTAAGGCATTGGCTGCAGCAATTTGCCCAAATACATAGGGATCTTTTACGATGGGAGTGAAATAATCCAGTGTCTGAACAAGGGCCATCTCTTCAGAGATTTTGTAAACCCCGGCATCGTCGAGTTTTTCTGCCCCTACAATAACATTTGGATCAAATAAAGGCTCTAATCCCTGAAGTGCCTGATTTAGGTCTCCCGGACCTATTTTAGCACCTCACCCAGCCCCTAAAGCTGCTTGATCAAAGAAAAGTTTCTTTTCAGTCATAACTGTTACCCCTATTCTGTGTTTTCCTATTAATGAGCCTTAGGCTCATTAATTCTCGTCTCTATCTCTAATAAATCTGAATTACTTATAACACTGCCTTTAAATTTCTCAAAATTTGTATGCTACCGTTTCCAATATGTCAAATAGTAAATTGCTCTAGGAATGGAGTCAGGCTTAAGTAATTAAGTATTCAGATGAAGGGATCATTTGCTTAAATATGGTGGTGCGCCTGACTGGTATTCCACTGACGCTCCATACCAGCAGGTTATCCAGATCTTTTTGTGCTGGCAAAACTTCACATCTTATGGTATTTAATTATTAATGGAGGGATCATCATGAGCTTAGAAGAAACAATCATAAAACATGTACATGCATTACCAGAATCTGAACAGTCTGAAGTGCTTAATTTTATTGAATATCTTCAAACACAAGCCGAAAAAAAGGAGAGAAAAGATTGGACAAATTTTTCCTTATCTTCCGCAATGCGTGGGATGGAAGATGAACATATGTCATATTCACTTGAGGACCTCAAGGAAACATTCTCATGATTGTCGAAGGTCAGATTGTCCTCTTCAGATTTCCTCAAACAGACAAAACAGAAGGAAAGCTTCGCCCTGCCCTTGTGCTTCGTCAATTACCTGGTCAATATAACGATTGGCTAATTTGTATGATATCCTCAGAACTTCATCAAAAAATTCCTGACTTCGATGAAGTTATCACCCCCAATGATTCAGATTTCAAACAGTCAGGTTTAAAATTACCAAGCGTTATCAGAATCAGCAGACTTGCTGTAGTTGGAAGCAATATTCTTTTGGGAAAATTGGGGCAAATTGATTCTCAACGTCTATCTCTCATAAAACAAAGGCTCTCCCATTGGATCCAAAGCACATAACTTGTCGATAGCTTTTTCTCTATCAGGCTTCCTGAAGAGAAAATCGGCCCAGCCCCGTTAAAACATCACTGGTGAATGATTACAAGTTATTTATAAAAGATGAAAGTAACCCTATTTATCCCCTGCTTAATTGATCAATTCCATCCACAGGTTGGCAAAAATGTGGTTCGCATCTTAAAAAAGATAGGCCTGGATGTTGATTTTGCAGATGAATACACATGCTGTGGACAGCCTTTTTTCAATGCAGGTTACTGGAAAAAAGCCATTCCCCTGGCCAAGAAAACAATAAAGGCATTTAAGGGTGCTAAGATTGTAGTTGCCCCTTCAGGTAGTTGTGTGACCATGATACGTAAACATTACCTGGAGCTATTTCGAGATGACCCGGTTTGGCTGGATCAGGCACAGGAACTTTCTGAAAAGACCTATGAATTTTCTGAATTTCTGATCCATGTCATCCAGGTAGATGATCTGGGTTCTTGCTACAAAGGTAAGGTTACCTATCATGACTCCTGTCAGGTTTTAAGAGGACTCGGCATATCATCAGAGCCGAGACAACTTATCAGAAATGTCAGGAACCTTGAATTCATTGAGATGGAGAGGCCTGATTTATGCTGCGGCTTTGGTGGGTTTTTTTCCTTCAAGTTTCCCCATATAGCAGAGGCAATGGTGGAGGAAAAGGTTAAAAATATCTGTGCCAGTGGTGCGGAGGTAGTTGTGGGATGCGAGATTAGCTGTTTGATGAATATCGAGGGATATCTTGAGCACCAGCGCATTCCGATTAGAGCATTGCATTTGGCTGATCTCCTTGCTCATGGGATATAGTGTAGCTGGTCAAAGGAGGCTAACTTTCTATGGAAATTAGATGCAATCAATTTCAGGAACTAAGCAAAAAAGCCCTTAAAGATGGGAATCTACAGCAGGCATTGCAGAGTTTTGGCACTCTCATCCAAGAAAAGAGGAACTCCGCCTTTTCCCTTCTGGATAACCCTGAAGGCCTCCGGGAACAGGCCCATAATATCAAGAAAGAAACACTTGAGCGCCTGGATGAATACCTGGAACATCTTGAGAAAAATGTTATTCGTTTAGGTGGAAGAGTTCACTGGGCACGAGATGCGAAGAAAGCCAGAGAGCTAATCGAAACCATAGCCTATGATAAGGGCGTCAAAACCGTAGTCAAGGGAAAATCCATGGTCACAGAGGAGATAGCCTTGAATGAAGGATTAATTGCCCGTGGAATAGAGGTTTCGGAGACTGACCTGGGTGAATTTATCATCCAGTTAGCAGGAGAACCGCCGTCCCATTTGGTAGGCCCTGCCATACACAAAACAAAGGAACAGATAGCCGAACTTTTTTCGGAAAAATTTGGCGTAAGGCTGATGGAAGACCCGCAAGAGATGACCATGTTTGCCCGTAAGACATTGCGCCAAAAATTTCTCGACGCTGACATGGGGATAACCGGGGTCAACTTCGCCGTGGCAGAAACCGGCTCCATTGTCCTTTTAGAAAATGAGGGCAACATTCGCCTGAGCACAACCCTTCCAAAAATTCATGTAGCTATTATGGGGATCGAGAAGGTAATTCGTAATCTTGAGGATTTGAATATCTTCTTAAAACTACTTGCCAGGAGCACCACAGGGCAAAAACTTTCAAGCTACACGTCCATTATTACTGGTCCAAAAAGAGATGGAGAAAGGGACGGGGCAGAGGAATTTCATCTTATTATTCTGGATAATGGGCGCAGCAGGATCCTGGCAGATGAAGAGCTCAGAGAGACCCTGTATTGTATACGGTGTGGAGCCTGTTTGGACTTCTGTCCTGTATACCTGAAGATCGGTGGCCATTCCTATGGATGGGTCTATTCTGGTCCAATCGGATCGATCCTGACCCCTCAACTCATCAACAGAAAACAGGCCTATCAATTGCCCTATGCCAGCACCCTTTGCGGGGCCTGCGCCGAGGTATGCCCGGTCAAGATCAATATCCCAAAAATACTCCTTGCGCTTAGGAAGCGGGTGATTGAGGACCCTGAGTGGGGTAAACCCACCTCTATGGTTGAAAGGGCTGTATTTGGCCTATATGCTTATATCATGCGGAACAGATGGCTCTATGAAAAGGTATCCAGGATAGCCAGGATTGCACAGATTCCCTTTATTAAAAAAGGTGTTCTTAAAAACCTGCCCCCTCCATTAAATCGATGGACTCATTTTCACGAGGTGGCTCCTCTTGAAAAAACCTTCAGACAACAATGGAGAAAATTTTCGTAAGTGATCATAGGGTACTTATTTGTTGGGTCATCTATAGGGTAATGAGTCTTTTTCTGAAGTGACTGGTGGGAGGACGCTGAAAATACCAGGCCGAGAGCCTCGGAACTGAAGAAAAGGGTTCATTACACAATTATCCCGTAATCAATTAAAAATTTTCTAATAAGTAAGGCGTTTTGAGATGGAAAAATCGCATATACTTTCCCTGATCAGGATGGGGAATCCTAAGGAGACACCTCTTTTCAAAAAAAGGAAAAGGCAGGAACTGCTCATAAAGTGGCAGGAAATTGAGAAGCAAAGGGCAAGCCACATGAAGGAATTGGTACAAACCTTTAAAAAGGAATGCGAACTGGTATCCGGGAAAGTTTATGTAGCACGGACAAATGATGAGGCATGTCAATTTCTTTCATCCATCATCAAAGAAGCAGGGATAAAGCGGTATATTAAATGGAACTCACCCCTCTTGAGGCGATTGGAGATCGATCATCTGTTCGATTCTTTAGGGGTTCAAAATATGTTGTCTGAAGAAAAATATTCCACCAATAAAGTAGTCCAAAAGGATTACACAGGGCCTGCAAGCAAGGCCGAGCTCGGTATAACAGGTGTGGATTTTAGTCTTGCAGATACAGGTACACTGGTGTTGAGGACCTCACCCGATAAGAACAGGGCAACGTCTCTGTTGTCTCCTGTTCACGTGGCTGTTATGGAATCTAAACAGATTCTATCCAGTTCAGATGAACTTATAGCCAGGCTCTTACTGGATCTGGAGGAGAAAGGAGATCTGGATAGTTGCCTTACTCTAATAACCGGCCCAAGCCTAACAGCGGATATTGAGCTAAACCTTGTCATCGGTATACACGGCCCAAGGGAGCTCCATGTAATCATATTAGAATCTGATTAGTTCATTTTCCACTTACCGGGTTCTGAACCTTGACATACAAATGCCCTTTCATATATTGTCGCCATAGATTGCTTAGACATATTTAAGAAAAAGTGCTTGGACTATACGTTTACATAAGCCAAGATCTTAAAATTTATCCGCCAGACCCGCCTGCCTTCCGGCGGGCAGGCTTACGGCGGATTTATGTCAACTTTTTGTAACACATCCAAGTGCAAGAGATAAGCAGATACTGGATTCTGGTCTCTGCCTGCCCGCCATCGGCTTCGCCTTCACAGTCCCGACCCGGAACGAGGCGTGGCAGGCAAGGCGGGTGGGGATACTGGATAAGACAAAGAATGCCTTTTTTGAGACCTTTGAAAAATTATCTTACAAGTCATTGCGAGGAGCGAAGCGACGTGGCAATCTTTTATATTTTCAATGAGTTAGAGATTGCTTCACATTCGTTCGCAATGATAGAGTGGCCATTTTTCAAAGGTCTCTTTTTATCTATCCAGCATCTAGCATCCAACATCGCTTCGCCTCAACCAATGGGATATAATTATCCACAAATCATCGGTTTAAGGCGGAGCTTCGCTATCTAAAAGGGGGAGATATGTATGAACTAAAATTTGATGAAAATCTTTGCAAAACCTGTCCAACAGGTGATTGCCTTGTTAAGTGCCAGTATCTTAACTTGGAGAAAAATAAGGCAATAGAGGAAATGATAAAGATCGCTGAGGGAGGGGACTCTCTTGTCTTGCAGGATTGTGTAACGTGTTACGGATGTGAGGAGTATTGTAAAAGAGGGAATCATCCCTTTTATCTAATTACCGAAAGGAGAGAGGAAAAAGGCATACTTACCTCATCAAGAGCCATTACTAAACAGTGGATCAATATAGGAGAACCACTGGGAAAATATAAGGTAGGAAAGATTAAGGAAAAAATGTTGTCTTTCGGTTTTA
>CAYTDY010000088.1:0-9123 GCA_964436665.1 uncultured Desulfobacteraceae bacterium | reverse complement strand
AAAAAGACATCTCCATGCTCATTCACCAGGTAATTTCAAAGAGCTAAAATGTTACGAAAAATCAAAAAGGTAAAATACAATGACAGTTAATATTACAGATATTAAGGGAATTTCTGTTGGCCATGCATCTGATTTTGAGGGGTTAACAGGAGTTACAGTTATACTTACCCCTTCTGGCATGACAGGTGGAGTTAATATTAGTGGGTTTGCTACAAGCACAAGACAGATTGATGCACTTAGTCCCTCTCATATTGTATCAAAGGTACATGCAATATGCATTGCAGGCGGTAGTGCCTATGGGCTTGAAGCTGCATCAGGTGTAATGAGTTATCTTGAACAGAAGGGTAGTGGATTTGATGTTGGGGTAGCAAGGATTCCCATTGTACCAACTGCTGCAATTTTTGATCTCAGGGTAGGCTCGGCAAAAAGAAGGCCTGACAAAGACATGGGCTACCTGGCATGTCAACAGGCAACTGATGGAAAGGTTGCTGAAGGCTCTGTTGGGGCAGGAACTGGAGCAACAGTTGGCAAGTTTTATGGGATTGAGCAGGCAATGAAGGGTGGGGTAGGCTTAGCAGCGAAAATACTGGATAGTGGTTTAATAGTAGGCGCATTAGCAGTAGTGAATGCCTTTGGTGACGTAAAAGATCCTCTTGCTGGAAAGATCCTGGCTGGAGCAAGGAAGGCTAAAAACAGCCAGGAATTTGCAGACACATTAGAACTGATGAGAAAAGGAGTTCAGCGGCCTGTGTCTGCATTTCAGAATACCACAATTGGTGTAATTGTTACCAATGCAAAACTAAATAAACAAAGTTCCTCAACCGTGGCAAAGATAGCCAGCCTTGGCATTACAAAGGCTATTAGTCCTGGGCAAACAATATATGATGGTGATATTGTTTTTACACTGGCATCTGGTCAGATTGAGGTTGATTTTCATACAGTGGGACTGATAGCTGAAGAGATGCTTATAAATGCAATAATAAGGGGGGTTAAAAAGGCGAAAGAGATAAAAGGAATACCATCATTTCTTAGCCTAAGGTAGTACCGATCAGATAGCCACGAAGGCACCAATCCTAATTGTCAATTTTCAATTGTTTGTGCCTTAGTGTCTTTGTGGCCGAACAATCACGGGAGATTAAATGAAAGAAAATTTCAGTGATAAACTAACGAGAATAGCTAAGGCAGCCTTTTTAGGTTTCCTTGGTGCCACTGCGATGATCCATATAACTTTGATTTTTATACCAATCTATAGAAATTTTGAAAATAAGTATCTTGGTGAAGAGCATCATGAGTATGAGACAGCAACATTATTGACTGTGGGTTTTCTTACGATGATTATGGAACCAGTGATTTATATAGTAAACCTGGCAGTATCTTTAGAGAAATATGGTTTCATAGCATTTCTCTGGCTTGCACCTGTTGCCATTTCACAATCTTATGCATTTACCATGTGGGTTATAAGGAGACAATCTTAAAACCGGATTTACAGCTATGAAATATACATGTTTAGATTATCGGTCTGAGATGAAACTTTTGGGACTAAAGAGAAGATTAAAAGAAAAAAATCTAAGTAAAAAGGAGAAGGCTCTGATAATTCAAAAAATCAATAAATTGGAAAAGGCGATGAAAATGGATTAGGATAATTTCCTTGCCTAGCCTTGGAAAATATTAATGCAGAATTATTTTCCGTTGAGTTTAAGTAGAAAGAAAATGCTGATGTTTTGATTATAATATCCATTCTATTCTTTATTGAGATTACAGACTATTGGCAATATGGTGAATTTTTGATCCTTGCCAAATTATAAACAATACTGGTAAAATACTGAAATTCTGGCAAACTCCAGGATTATGTATGTAGTCTTTAATAAAACCGAGATGATAGCGGCTTATTGATCGGCAAGAATATGCTAATTTGAGGGCGCTGGAACCTACCACAATATATTGATCAGCAATACCCTGAAGCCTTTCCTGCCTAATTTTTTAAAATGGCCTCCGGCTCGTAGAGACTACGCTCGGAGAGAAGTTGAGTTTAGTTGGGGAGGTATGCCTTAATCCGATCAATTATCCCTTTCTTGATCAATAAATGCGGAAAAAATCATCATTAGCTGATCGCTCATAAACATTACCGTCCAACTTATTTCATAAAAAGTTTTCAATCACAACATCATGCGTGTGTTTTGTATTTGACACACAATGATAACTTTCACTATATTCCTCCCTACACAAAGCGAGTTCTTATCAATAAAAACGTGGAACAAACCCTCCATTTGGGCATGAAGCCTTACAATCAATACAGCAAATTCAAAGTGACTATCAATCAGGTCAATGACGCCGCCATCAACAAGAAATCCATTGAGATGGTCTATTACACTATGAGCCGGGAAAAGGAGTCCAAAAGGAAAGTGGGATCCTTAAAAAATCTGGTTTTTCAACGGGACCTTTTACTTAATTGGCTTCTGCCACGTGAGAAACGAGGTCAGGATATTTGCCCTGGACCGGATCAAAATGCTCCACCAGACAAAGGACACCTTCGAGGTTCCCGAGGATTTCATCGGGCCGAGCTTCGGAGTCTTCCAGGGAGAGCCTATTGATATAAAGGTATGGTTTTCGCCCGATGTGGCCGATTACATCAAGGAAAAGATCTGGCACGATAGCCAAGAAACCGATCCTCAGGATGATGGTCCCAGCATCTTTGAAGCTGAAGTGGCCGGAACGGATTAAATTAAATTTTGGATAATGAGCTGGGGATCACATGCCCTTGTTCTTGAACCAGAATCTTTGAGAAATGAGATTAAGGGAGAAGCAGAGATACTGCTTGAAAAATACGTTAAGGATATCGAACAGTCAGAAAGGCCTCTGAGAGCTTAAATTAAGCATTAGTTTTAGAATCGATATGGTGGTTACAGGGATTTGGTCACCCACCCGGAACGACTGGGGCTAATAATGGCTCATGAGAAAGGGCAAATCATTATTCTTATCTCAGCAGACAATGAATGGAATGTTGTCAGGGATTATCTGCGTCCAGTAGAGGTGCTTTGTTCTCCTTTTGGTGAGTGGTTTCAACATGATTTCGATATTCAGGATAGACATGTAAATGTTGCCTTTTTCCAAACAGGTTGTGGCAAGATACCGGCAGCAGCAGCAACCCAGTTCGTCATAGACAAATATAATCCGAGAATAATTATTAACTTTGGTACATGCGGAGGTTTTAAGGGAAAAGTTGAGAAAGAAGATATTCTTCTGGTAGAGAAGACGGTCGTTTATGATATATACGAAAGATCCGCGAATCAGGATGACCAGATTGCTAAATATGAAACCGAGCTTGATTTGTCTTGGCTAGCTAAACCGTACCCTATGAACGCGGTAACCATAACAATGGCGACTGCAGATCAGGATCTTGATCCCAAAAGGATCCCGTATTTACATCAAAAATATGGCGCAATAGCAGCTGACTGGGAATCTGGTGCAATCGCTTATGTCGCTTTTAGGAACAAGAAAGTGAGGAGTTTGATTGTGAGAGGGGTATCTGATGTTCTAAATCCTTCCAACGGTAAACCCTCAAGTGAAAAAGAGATTAGGGAAGGAACCGAAGCCATAATGAAAAAATTGATAGACGGCATGGCCGAATGGATTGCAAAGGGTAATTTACTTTCATGAACCTTTTTGCCATTTTTATGAATTCCATTTTTAAAAATCACTTATTAGATCACTTATTAGATCTTGACTTTTTGATTCGAATCGATATATAATATTTAAAATAAATCATGAAGAGTGGCGTGAGGGGACTGGCCCTGTGACCGCCCGGCAACCTATTCCGAAAGGTGCCAATGCCAGCCCATAAGGGAACCATGAGGTCGGTGGTGACAAACGGGATTGAAAACGTTGGGCCTCAAGATTAGACAATAGGAGGCTAGACAAAATTGTGGGCGATTTGATCAAGCAGATTGCTCCCACGTTAAACTAACTGCTAAAGCGCTGATAGACCCGATCATAGCGTTTTAGCCGTGACCGGGTTTTTTTAGGTCGTGTCAAAAATCACATCAAAGAAAGGAGCCAATATGAGTAGATATTTCACATCAGAGTCTGTAACGGAAGGACATCCTGATAAAATATGTGACCAAATTTCAGATGCAATACTGGATAGCTATCTTCAGATTGATCCAAATGCAAAATGTGCTATCGAATGTATGGTGACTGGAAACTTTCTGATTATAGCCGGGGAGTTAGCATCAGATTCGGAAATAGATATTGAAAATGTCGCAAGGGAAGTGATTAGGGATATAGGTTATACCGATCCTGGTCTGGGTTTTAGTGATCATTGTGAAATCCAGATCCGAATCCAAAAACAGGCTCCAGAATTGAATAGAAATGCTTCTTTGAAGAGGCCCGGTGCAGGAGATCAGGGTCTTATGTTTGGTTATGCTTGTGATCATACTGAAGATTATTTACCGGTACCGATTTATCTCGCACACAAGCTTGCCAAACATTTAGCATATTTGAGAAAAACTGGAAAAACCCCATTTCTTCTTCCAGATGGGAAGACACAGGTGACGGTTAATTGGAATGATGTGCAAATCACTATCGATAATATCGTTATTGCTGCTCATCACACTTCTGAACTCAACCGGGATGAATTAAATGAAATTTTATTTCCTGAAATAATGCAAGTATTGCCAAAAAGGCTTACAAATGACGAATTTCCTGTCCATATCAATTCAGCCGGAGATTTCATAAATGGTGGTCCTGCTGCAGATACTGGATTAACAGGCCGGAAAATCATCGTCGACACATATGGAGGATGGGCTCGTCATGGTGGGGGAGCATTTTCTGGGAAGGATGCAACTAAAGTGGATAGAAGCGGTCATTATATGGCACGTCACATGGCAAAAAGTGTTGTAGCTTCTGGTTTGGCAAAAGAATGTGAAATCCAGTTGGCCTATGCCATAGGAAGAGAACATCCTGTGTCGGTGAGGGTTGATACTCTTGGAACGGGTACTATTACAGATTCTGAGATAAAGAATTTACTAAAAAGACATTTTGATTTATCCCTATACGGAATCATAGAGCATTTGCAATTACGAAATCCTGTTTACCGTCAGGTTGCATCTTACGGTCATTTTGGTCGCAATGATCTACAATTAACATGGGAAGCCATTGAAAAGTTGAATAACTGAAAGGCGGGAGCCAAACATCCCTTATTTTTCCATTAAAGGTTTGATTCAAGATAGATTATTGAGACAAAAGCCAAACTGTTAAAATAGGAGGGATACTATGGGGTTTTCAAAAAAGAAGGGAGCTCAAGAGTACCTCAATCGCGGTATGGCAAAATATCAAAAAGGAGATATTAAAGGGGCCATCGATGATTACAATAAAGCTTTAGAGGTAAATCCCCATTTTCCTGAGGTCTATTACAATCGCGGTGTTTGTTGGCAGTATGAAGAAGATTATGATCGGGCAATTGCTGATTACACCGAGGCTATTAGATCATCTGATAGTTACTCTGCTGCACATGTCAACCGGGGTTATTGTTGGCAACAGAAAGGGGATCAGAGTTGCGCTATTAAGGATTTTAATAAAGCTCTAAATATAAGATCAAATGATTACGCAGCATATCATAATCGTGGAATTTCATGGCAGAATATAGGGGAATATGACCGCTCAATAGATGACTTTAATCGGGCATTAGAGATTAACCCTCAAGATGACCTAAGTCTCTATAGCAGATGTGGCAGTTGGACATACAAGGGGGAATTCACACGAGCTCTAAAAGATGTAGAAGAGGCCATCAGACTGAGGCCGGATTTCGATCTTTTTCATGATATGGCCGAATATTTAAGGGACAAAATTCAAGAAGAGAAAAAGTGGGACATTTTCTTCAATAAAGCATTGTATGAAACTGAAAAAAAAATACTCCCCTTATGTGGTCCATATCCTGATTGCGATTTCGTAATAAATGCTGAAGAGCACTATTTGCTGGCATCGTGGGGATTTTTTAATCCTTTTGGTCCGACTTATGAATCCCTTTGTCTAAGTAAGATACCATCAAAAAATGCACATTTCATTTTTTTGAAATTGTCTAATCCATTTAGCGAATCTTCAACTATATATTCTATGGTGCCAGATCCCATTGATAATTCGGTGTTTAAGCTCACATTAGAAAAATTATTTTCCACAAACGGTGCTTATATACCAATTTTTCAAGATGCTCCATCATTTGTATTTATCCCTGATAACAGTTTAATAGAAAAGAACACCATTAAGGATCTTTTCTTTAAAGCATTTAAAGCAGCTGATGTTGTCGGTCTTGATAACAAATGTTCATTGCTGAAAAAACATTGGTGTGATCCATGGAAACGATCGGCTGTAGAAAGGGACATTGGTTTGATGTTAATGGCCAAAGAAATGGGTAAATTAGATGAAATGGAGAAATATAGGAGTAGAACGGATTTTTTTGGCGAATGGAGAGAGACTAAAATTAATGAAAATGATTTTGCTGAGTGGTGGTCTTTAGTCACAGATGCTGAGCATATCAAAGTTGAAATAGATGAGCTTCCGAATGCATGGCAAGGATCGATTGATTTTCAGAATGAAAATACAACAAATCCATTGGAATCAACCGATGTTCAGGAAGGCCTTAAATTTCATTATCGTCTATACAGAAATAATTGTCCTGATTGATCCAAAAGGACACAAAGGGAGAAATTGTTCGGAGGATAAAGTATGACCGAAATATACGATAGAGATCTTAGAGAGATATTTCCCGATTATATTTGTTTTGGCCTATTGGATCTTGATTCCCTTTGTATTGTGTGCCCGATCGATAAGGAGAATGAAGACTATGCACACGCCATATATCGATCAAAAAAAGGTGACCTTGTTTATGACATTAAAGATCACGGAAAACCTGGCCAACAGGCTGATGTCGTGGCGCCATTATGGATTCAACGTTTTCTGTGGCCCAAGAATTCTTCCCAGAGATGAAGATGCAATGGAGAATCTTGCTCGTTACATTATCCGCGCCTCTTTCTCTCAGGAGAGGATGACATATATTCGAGACGAAGCTAAAGTTGTTTATCACTCAAAAGATGGGAAACAGGAGATGCTCTTTGATGCCCTGGAGTGGCTAGCAGCCATGTGCTTGCTGCTTGTTTAAATTCCTGTGTTAACGCTTTTTTCTCCTCTTTGGTTGCCTGACCCTCTACTTGTTTAGCCAGTTCACGGTTCTTTTCTAAAATGTCTATCTTATCAAGTAACTCTTTCTCTCTCTTACACAGAACAATTGATTGCTCCATAGCTGTTCGATCAGCCATGAGCTTCTTAACCCTTTCTTCAAGTAGACCGGTATTAACCTGTACGCTTGTCTTGACGATTATCCCAAAGCTCTCTTTGGTAACATAGTTCTCTTGGTAGACAATCTCAGTTTTTAGGATTCCACTTGCCAAGGCCAAAACCTGATCCTTTGTGAGCCTCCCTTCCTCCACGAGGGTCAGGCTTTCCAGATATGTACCAGCCATTTCCAAACATTCATGCTTAGCCTTTGCAATAGCCGCAACTCTGGCATCATCTGGAGATTGACTTCCGCTAAAGGATTGTCTTACCGTATGCACGAAGGTTTTAATCTCAGCCTGGGCTGTAAATGGCAAAATACAGGAAAGTATGACAATCAAGAATACAAGTAATCTCTTCATGGTTTTTCCCCTGCTAAAAGGTTCCACAAAAACTGGATCATTGCTTTATTATATGATCACCATCCCAATGACCTAAGGATATATAGACAAGTTCAGACCCTCTCTTGATATGAAATCTCTTTTAGCTTGATTAAAGTATAACAATAAGAGCCTTGCTGTGTTAATTAAAATCCAGTAATCGGAGTCATGTAATGGAAATAAGATATTCCTTTTTAGCTGATCTCTCCGAAATATTACCCTCCAACGAATTTCATAAAAAGTTCTTAATCACAACATCATGTGTGCGCTTTGCACTTGACACACAATGATAATTTTAACTATACTCCTCCCTACTCAAAGCGAGTTCTTATCAATTAAAATTTCATCTTATTGAAATATTTACCAAATTTTGACATAAGGTTTGCCGTTTCCAGGGGTTGATGAAAAAAGTAGAACCTATTCAATATATAATGTTGGACATAAGATGAAAATAGTAATAGCAGGAATTTTCGTTTTTGCCGTTTTGGCAGTGCGGATAACAAGATTATTCTAGTTAGAAAAATGGTAAGTATCAGTAGGCTTGATTGTGCTGTCTGCTGTGCTGTACTTCACCAATGTATTTTTAATTAGGTATTATATCAGAAAAAGAACACCAGAGTTAGCAAATGACGAAATGTGGGAAATGACAGCAGGCCTTGGAATAGTTCCAAAATGGGTATCGGTAATTGGTCTTCTTTCAATATCTGCAATAATAACGGCAGTAGTTCCCTGGATTATTGCTTTGATCAGATTCTTAATATGAATGTTTTGTCCAACAAGCGGCTGCACAAGGCCCGCTCGTAACCTCGCGGCCTGTGAGCCGCCCCGTTAGATTAAAGGAAATAATTTTAAGATGGAAAATAAAAGAATACGCGTAAGAATACAATATTACACAAAATTAAAGAGCAATTTAATAGCCAACTATACTGATGCTGCTCAGGCTATGTCAAAATTTGGAATGTTTGCTGCCCAAACCTTTGTTTCTCTTGTGTGTGATGAAAACAATATTGCCAAAGGCACAATACATCATGCTCTGGGGAACATAAGTGATTATGCTTTTGATTTGAATGTGGCATTAAAAGGTATCCTGAGCATAAAAAATGCATCACAGGTTTGGTTTGGAAGAAGTTCACCAGATTGTATTACAGAATTGAGCGAAAGAGATTATGAATACTACAGGTATTTATCTGAAAATTTACTTAATAATAAAATCAGCTCAAGAGGGTTAATAATAACTACGCCTTCAGGAGATGCGAAATATTTTGATGGTATAAACGAAATCAGGTTTTCTTATGAAATTATTGAAAATGGTGAATTAAGTTTGCCGGTTTGGGAAGAGGTATTTGCTTGATATTTTAATCTAACAAAGCTCTTCAGCCGAACAGCTAAACGCTACGGCTGAAGAGCAGCGTTGTTA
>CAYTDY010000087.1:3592-9150 GCA_964436665.1 uncultured Desulfobacteraceae bacterium | reverse complement strand
TCAATGCCAAGCTTCTTCCTCATATTTTTTCTATGAGTCTCAATCGTACGAGGGGATAACGTCATCACCTCTCCTATCTCTTTGGTGCTCTTGCCCTCCTTTACAAGATGAGCTACCCGGATCTCTGTGGGGGTAAGGTTTATATATTTAATAGATAAGTTGCGCAAAAATGGCGAGATAATGTCACTTAGATTTGACTCAAGGATATTTATGTAGGCCACTTGTTTGGGATCTAATTGGCTGTTCTTCATTTTTTCCAGAAAAGGAATCACCAGTTCCTTCACATTGGACAACACCTTTTCTTCAAGCTCTGCCTTATCTTCATCTCTCCTTTTTAGTAAGACTCTCAATGCTGTATTCACTTCCTCAAGACTCTTTGTCTTAATATTTAATTCCTCCCTTTTTTCTCTTACTGCCTCCTCAGACCGCTTGTGTTCGGTGATGTCTACGATGTTTCCCATTACAGCCGATTTTCCTCTATATTCGATTCGTGCTGCTATTGTCTCGCACCAAATGCTTTTCCCGTCCTTTCTGAGTCTTTTGACCTCATACCGCTTGGGGGCAACCTCCCCCCGCAGTCTTTTTAGCCCTGTTTGTCGTACAAGCTCTCTGTGATCAGTATGAATTAGGGATAAGTAATCCTTTCCCAGCAATTCGTGAGTTGTGTAACCATGGATTTGTGCAAATCTATCATTTACAAACACAAACTTTTCGCCTTGGCGAATGTAGATGCCAGTAAGTGAGTTTTCAGTAAGGGTTTTGTACTTATATTCACTCTCCCGCAGATCATGCTCTGCTTGATTGCACTCTGTGATGTCTCTATAGCTGGCCGTTTGTGCAATAACATTTCCTTCATCATCCACTACTCTTGATGAGGACACCGCAATAGGAAAGAGTTCACCGTCTTTTTTCTTGCCGACCAACTCTCCTGTCCAATCGCCTTCCGCCGTTGCCTTAAGTGTCTCTTCCAAATTTGGTGTCCGATCCTCAGAGTAGATGGAAGCAATCTCGTTCCCTGTTAACTCCTCTCTTGAATAGCCAAACATTTTAGCAAATGTTTTATTCACATAGGTAATCCTCCCCTCAGTATTTCCCATAGCTATGCCATCAATTGAACTGTCAACTGTGTGCGAAAATAACCTCAACACATCCTTTGCCTGCTTATACTGAGCGGCTTCTTTCTCTAACTCCTTGACCCTTTGTTCTAATTCTTCATAGGTTGGTTTTCTGGCCATTAGAAAATCCTGCAATTGCCCTTAAGATAACAAAGGCCTATAAACTATTAACTAATACAATATGTCAAAAATATTAAGATATCAACCTCCAAAACAAAAAGCCACCCTTAAACCGGTGGCCTTAGCTAAGTTGCTGATTTTATTAAATGGTGGGCGGTGCGGGGTTTGAACCCGCGACTTCCACCGTGTGAGGATGGCACTCTCCCGCTGAGTTAACCGCCCGATGATATACTAATCATAAACTGATACTATAGTAAAAAATTATTTGCAAATAAAATCAATCAAGCCAAGGGTAACGTCAAAGTCCAGGGTATGGGTATCTTTTTTCAAACACGAAAGAGCAGATGCTTTATGGCCAGCCAGAGGTGAAAGCTAAGGCGGGCGGGAAGGCCCAGAAGGGATTACCCGTCACCTCTTCCTCTGGAGTCTAATACTGCGCCGGCCGCCCGCCTGGAGCAGCGGCAATAAGAATGCAGAAGAGGCTTCCCAGTTCGTTGTTTGAAAAAAGATACCCATACCCAACAATAAGATTAAAAATCAACAGCTTATGTTTCACTATGACGTGGCCCTGCAATCAAGCCCAACTGAGGTGTATAGATTCCTTATCTCTGAATTTTTAAGATGACGGTATTTTCCAACCTTGAGGTCGTCCAAATGGAGATTCCCATAACCTGTTCGTATAAGCTTTATAGTTTTATGTCCCTCTGCCCCAAACATCCTTCTTATCTCTCTTGATCTACCCTCAAATATGGTAATCCTTACCACACTTCTCCCCTGTTGTATGTCTAATATCCTTACGTGAGATGGACTGGTTGGACCATCTTCAAGGGGTATACCCTTTCTTAATCTTTCAACTGATTCATTTGATATAGAGCCTTCAATGGTTACCTTATAGGTTCTTGGGATATGAAATCTTGGGTGCATTAGCCTGAAGGTTAGCTCACCATCATTTGTGAGGATTAAAAGGCCAGAGGAGTCAAAATCCAGGCGTCCAACAGGATAGATCCTCTCTTTGACATTTTTTATCAGATTCCGGATAATGGGCCTTCCTTCAGGGTCGTGCAGGGTACTTACATAGCCGAAAGGTTTATGTAACATCACATAGATTTTCTTGGGGGGATCAGGTATAGCCTGGCCATCAACTGTGATAGAATTTATTCCCCAGATCGCCCTTGAGCCGACCCTCCTCTCCACCTGTCCATTTACTGTTACCTGACCTGAGGCAATAAATTCATCGGCCTTTCTTCTGGAGGCAATGCCGGCCATGGCTATTATCTTGTTTAATCTTTCCTCTTTTTTATTTGTCATTCTCTCCATTGCCAAGTTCTTCTATCTCTTTTAAAGTAGGGAGTGATGACAAATCCTTTAAATCGAAGAACTCAAGAAACTTACCTGTTGTGCCATAGATAATTGGCCTGCCTGGCAGAGACTTTCGGCCCACAATTCTAATCAATCCCTTTTTGAGTAACATTCGTACTAAGCCACCTACGTCTACACCCCGTAACCTTTCAATCTCCTGCCGAATGATAGGTTGCTTATAGGCAATAATGGCAAGTGTTTCAAGTGCTGCTCTACTCAATATGGATGGAGTTGAGCTCAGCATAGTAGCGATGTACGGCCTATATTTGGGAAGGGAACGGAACTGATAGCCTTTTGCTATCTCCTTGATACAGAAGCTCCTGTTCATTTTTTTGTATTCGTTTTTAAGGTCTTGAAGGATATGCTTTATCTCTTTGAGATCTTTTCCTGGAAGGAGATCACGGATCTGGCGAGGGGTTAGGGGTTCACTGGCTGCAAATAGAAGAGATTCTACTATTAGTTTTAGAGAAGTATTCATAAGAAATGCCTAAAGTTAAAGATTTGCGATTTAAATTTTCGATATACCATATCTCGTAGTCACCAAATAATATGAAATATGTAAATATGTGTTAGGCACTATAAACCTCTTAGCTGCATACTGCCTACTGCTTACTTTCCTAAACGTTTTTATTTATTGCCTCAAGCCTGATATCACTATCTCTTTTATCCTGAAAAACATTAATAGAGCCTGTTTTTACCAGCTCGAGTAAAGCTAAAAAAGTGGCAATCATTTCTGAGACGGACTGCATCTTGGAAAAAAGGTCTCTAAGATAGAGAATTTTTACTCCTTTTAATCGTTTAATTATTTCAACCATCTTTTTCTTTACAGACCATGTTTCAGCTCTGAATTTAAGAACTATACCAGGATATTTTCTCTTTATAACCTTTTTGAATGCATCCATCAATTCATAGAGGGTAACCTCTACTGTATTGATATCCTCTTCTCCCCCGCTGCTTCCATTCATTTCACTACCTCTTTTAAAAACGTCTCTATAAAGAATATCCCTGGATGCTAACTCATTAGCTGCTTCTTTAAGCTGTATATACTCTGTGAGGAACCTTGCAATTTCGTCTCTCGGATCTTCTATCTCCACCAGATCATCCTCTTGTTTTGGGAGAAGCATTTTTGATTTGATGTGCATCAGGGTGGATGCCATGACTAAAAAATCACCGGCAACATTAATATCCAAGGCCCTCATGAGGTCCAGATATTCTAGATACTGATCGGTAATTGTGGCTATGGGTATATCTGAGATATCCACCTCATTTATCTTTATCAGGTGCAGCAGTAAATCAAGTGGACCCTCAAATACCTCGAGTTTTGTCTTAAAGGTCATGATGTAATTGCTCAAAATCTAGTGGATTTCAAACTGCTTGTTCTTTGGGCATGGGTATCTTTTTTTGATTATGCCCTTAAATATAACTCAGCTTAGTTGTCGTTTCAAAATGGTTTATATAGACGGAGCATATGATTCTAAGGCCAAGTTGCTATAAACCATTTTGAAACGACATGGCAAGGCGCCCTGTTTGAAGGGCATAACAAAAAAAGACACCCATGCCATTCCTTCAAATTCTAAGCAGATACGGTATGATTAGATTTTAACGACCTCTCTCACCTCTTCCATAGTATCCTTGGCAATCTTACGTGCCTTTTTATTACCTTCATCAATAATGTTTTCTATAATTTTAATATTGGCCTCCAATTTTTTCCTTTTCTCTCTTAACGGTTCTAAGGCCTTATTTAAGTTAGTTGCCATCATCTTTTTGCAGTCCACACAGCCTATGGATGCTTTGCGACAGCTTTCATCTATCTCTTTAACCATTTCTTTATTAGTATATAACTCATGAAAGGTAAAGACATTGCAGAATCCCGGTCTGCCAGGATCAGTTCTCCTTGCCCTCTGAGGATCAGTAATCATATTAGCCACCTGTCTGTTTACTATCTCCTTTGAGTCAGAGATAAATATGGCATTGTCGTATCCCTTGCTCATTTTCCTCCTGTCAATGCCGAGTATCTTGGCCTCTGGTGTTAGAAGAGTCTCTGGCAAAGGAAAAACATTTGAATAGAAATGATTGAAACGCCGGGCTATCTCTCTTGTCAATTCAACATGAGGGCTCTGGTCTTCTCCTACAGGCACACCATTTGCTTTATACATCAGGATATCTGCTGCCTGCAAAACCGGATAACCCAGAAATCCGTAAGTATAAAGATTTTTTTGGGCCATTTCCTTTAGCTGTTCTTTATATGTAGGATTTCTTTCCAGCCACGAAAGAGGTGTTACCATGGAAAAAATTAGATGAAGCTCTGCGTGTTCCTTTATACTTGACTGAACAAAGAAAACCGATTCTTCCGGGTTAAGACCAATTGTAATCCAGTCAATAATTATATCTATGGTGCTTTCTTTAATAATCTCCGGATGTTCATATTCACTTGTTAAGGCATGCCAGTCAGCAATAAAGTAAAAACATTTATAATCCTTTTGAAGGGAGCGCCAGTTAATCAGTGCTCCGTGGACATGTCCAAGATGAAGTCTCCCGGTTGGTCTCATGCCGCTGACGATTCTCTTTCTTTTCATTTTTCAATCCCCCAGATATGTAAATCCTATTTCGGACAAGCCGGAACCAAACAGATTAGAAGATTGTATTACAGGTTGCTTGTTCAATTTTGAAATCCGAAATCCCTGGCCCAGACCTGGCTTGCAAGGACTAAGTTCTATAGCCTATACTTACGAAGTATTACGGCGATAACATTGTGTTTCGGACAAGTCGTGCCAGGGCAGGCCTAAGCACGAAATTCGAAACAATATCGAAATTCAAATGTTTAAAATTCAAAACAGCCAAAAGCCTCACTTTCTTTGGGCAAAAGCTTCTCGTATTAGAACATTGGGATTTTGGTCATTAGAATTTGTTTCGAATTTCGAATTTAATACTTGCCAGAAAAAATAAGAATTCTAATTAGAGACT
>CAYTDY010000087.1:0-3492 GCA_964436665.1 uncultured Desulfobacteraceae bacterium | reverse complement strand
TTCGAATTTCGAATTTAATACTTGCCAGAAAAAATAAGAATTCTAATTAGAGACTAATTATCAATTAAACTCCCAAACCTATCCTTTACATACTCAATCTCATCCTTCTTTGTAATCACATCACCTTCCAACTTGGCCTCCAGGATACTTTCAAATATTTCCTTAAAAAGGAGACCAGGTTTATAACCCATAGCAATGAGATCTTTGCCCTTTAAATAGACCTTTGTTCCTTTAAGCTTGGTAAAAAAGGTGGATATGGATCTTTTTATCTTTTCACTTTTGGTTTTGGCCATGGAATAAAGTAAAATCTCAGGAGGAAATGGTGAGAGAATCCTGTACAAGGAGTATTTTTTCTTATCCTTTAAATGAGAAAGCTCCTTTAAGGCTTGTCTCACCTCCTGGCGATCGGAAATCATGCTTAAAATCTCCTTATCTTGAACCTGTATCCTCTCGGCTAAATTATTCAAGACATTATCGTTCAAAGAAGAGGTTAAACCAAGAAAGTATACCTTCCATGGTTTATAGGCAACACCCAGGTAAAGAAGATTAAACCATACCAAAATCCCCTTTATTTCTTTCAGGACATTTTTTACCTCCTCGGTAAGTCTGAGTCCGGGTGAGATAAATTTCAAAAGATCATATCCATCCATCCTTCGTATCGCCCTTATGGGATCTTCTTCCTGTAAAATGAGTTTCAGTTCTATAAAGAGTCTCTGACTAGAGAGATTTTCAAAGCAATTTATATTTACAGCATTTTGAATAAGGCTTTCCGTAAGCTTACCTATTCTGAATCCGAACCGCTGTTCAAATCTAATTGCCCTTAAAATCCTTGTAGGATCTTCAACAAAACTAAGATTATGAAGTACCCTTAAAGTACGCTCTTTAATATCCTTCGAGCCACTAAAATGATCTATAAGTGTACCATAATGTTTCTTATTAAGCTGAACAGCCAGGGTATTGATGGTAAAGTCTCTCCTGAAAAGATCCCTCTTCAAAGAACTGAGCTTAACTTCAGGCAAAGCAGCGGGTGATTCATAATGCTCTATCCTTGCAGTTGCAACATCTACCTTAAAACCATCAGGCATTATCAGAACAGCTGTCCCAAACTTGGGGTAGCTCCTTACCCTGGCGCTATGCTTGCTGGCAAACGTTTTTGCGAACTGGATACCCTCTCCTTCTATAACGATATCCAGATCAAGGTTTCTCCTCTTTAAGATAGCATCTCTTACAAGACCCCCTACCAGATAGGCATTATAATTAAGACTATCAGCTATTTCTCCCAGGCCCTTTAACAACTTTATTATCTTGTCGGGTAACCTTTCTTTGAGCAAATTTCCGATATTCTTTTTCCGGACAAACCGTGGAACCTCATCTGAATCATAAAGAAACTTAGGCGTAGAAGACCGTTCTATTAATATAGTTAAAAGGTCTGTTTTTGTAATAACCCCAAGTAGTTGGTTTTCTTTTAATACAGGCAGAATTCTAACCTTGTTATTGATAATCAAATCCTGTATCTCATTCAAGGTAGTCTCAGGCCCGACATGGTAAAATTCAACATTCATATATTCTTTTACAGGCCTCATCTCCAGACCCAAAAATGTGGCTCTATCCACCATCGGCCTGGAGATATATCCCTTGAGTTTTCTGTTTTCATCTATAATCATTAACGCATTAATATTGTAGCGGGTTAATATATCACTGGCCTCTTTGATGTTGTCCCCAGGTGATATATGGATGACAGGAGAAGTCATCATATCTTTTGCCAATCTCTCAACATTTTTACGACTTAAAAGAAGGTTGTTAAGATCTTCTTCTGCCTGGATGAGGGTTTTATCGATGATAGTAGCTGAGGCAGCCTGAGGATGTCCCCCACCACCAAATTCAAAGGCAATCTCAGCGACATTCACCTCTGGAATTCTACTTCTGGCTACCAGGTAGACCCTATTTTCCATCTGGGCAAGGGCAAATATAACATTGAGATTTTCCATTTCCATAAACTTTTGAACCAGAACGGCAAAATCTCCTATATACTTATCGCTTCTGGTTTTTGTTATAACCACCTCAACTCCATTGATATTGTTTTTTATAGCAGAATCCATCAAATCATTCAAAAGCCATACCTGCTCAGCCGTCAGCTCTCTGGTTAACATATCAGAGATTGTATTAAGAGATGCCCCTTGTTTTAATAACCAGGCAGCGGCATCATGATCTTCTGCTTTTGTAGAAGAATAGGTAAAAGAGCCAGTATCTTCATAGATTCCGAGTGACAACAAAGTTGCCTCATCAGGGGTAATTTCGATCCCCTTTTCCCTTATTATTTTTGTCAGTATGGATGTGCCTGCCCCAAGTTCTTGAATACACTCAAAATCACCCTTGATATCATCATCAGACGGCGGGTGATGATCATATATATGTATCTCCAACTCATTTTTTTCTAAGAGTTTTTTAAATTTGCCAATCCGCTTTTTCTGACGTGTGTCAACCAGGATAAGTCGTCTGATTTTATTAAAATCGACATCTTTTATACGCACGAAATCAAAAAGATAAGAAGTTGAGTGCAGAAAGAAATTCCTTAGGTTTTTTTCCTGAGCACCAGGAAATACCATTATAGCCTCAGGATAAAGCTTTTTGGCAGCCAGCATGGATGCCAAGGCATCAAAGTCAGCATTCATATGGGTAGTTATTACTTCGATTTGAGTGGTCTGCTTTTTTTTCATTTTCTTATCTGATGCCTCCGGCGCCATTTGTATGGTTTCTCAAATAGTGGCCTTGGAGACCCCTTAGCAGCCTTTAAAATCCTTTCCGCAAGTCTTGGAAATCCATTATCTCCATAATAGGATATGGTTTCATATGCTAAGCCAGCATTGATCAAATACACAGATAAAAGTTCTCCATCTACAAATACGTGTGCCAAAAGCCGACCATACTTATCATTTTGAAAGGGAAGATATTCAATAATTTTGGCCTTTTTTAAGATATCTATGGTCATTGCTGCCGCTTTTTTACCATAAGGCTGATCCTCAAATATCCCATGTTCTTTATGGATGATCTCCGGTGCATCTATACCCAATATCCTTATGGTAAGATCTTTGTAAAAAAAAGTATCCCCATCATCAGGACGAATAGCTGATTTGTCTATTCGAATTCGAGAAAATTTCTTTTGATCTTCCTTCTCAGCTCCTTGCCTGGCATTCAAATTTACAAAGTAAATCAGAAAGAGTAATAAGAAAAAAACTCCGAGACCTATAATATAATTTCGGTTATAGATCAATTGGCCTATCTCTAACCCGAACGAGTCGGAACGAAACAGATTTTAGTTTGAAACTGGAAACCCTGGCCCAGACCCCTGGCCCAGACCTGGCATTGCACATGTGGTGTTTGATATAAAATTCTTGAAGAAGCCAATAACCCATATACAATAAGCCCATTATGTCGCACCAGGGCAGGCTGGTTTGCATGGTTTATTACAACAGGTTTCGCTTATAAACATTA
>CAYTDY010000086.1:0-9155 GCA_964436665.1 uncultured Desulfobacteraceae bacterium | reverse complement strand
CAAAGAGAAAGAGAAAGAGAAAGGGAAAATAGAACTCACTACCTCTTATCCTGTCCTGCGGGGGCCAAGTGATGCAAAGTTTGAGTTCTCTCTTGATATAAAAAACAAAACTGATAAGGAAAACACCTTTAACTTAACATCCAAGGGGCCAAAAGACTGGCAGATCAATTTTAAACCTCCATATGAGGATAAATATATCTCAAGCATGAGGCTTAAAGATAATGAGAGCAAGAGTTTAAATGTTCAGGTAACCCCTGCTCGTTTCTGCAAGGCAGGGGAATTCCTCATCCCAGTTACGATAAGTGCAGGAGAGTCACGGACAGAGGCAAAATTGAAGGTAATTATAACAGGTACCTATAAGCTTGAGGCCGGTACTCCTACAGGACTTTTGTCTCTTACAACGGAAAAGGGAGAGCCAGGCAATATTTCCGTGTATATAAAAAACACCGGTTCAGCAGCTATCCACAATATCGAGTTTTTATCGGTAAAGCCTGAAAACTGGAAGGTAGAGTTCAAACCTGAAAAGATAGAGGCCTTGGAGCCAGGTAGCTTAAAACAGGTTGAGGTAAGTATAGTACCAGCTCAAGAGGCACTTGTGGGGGATTATGCAGTTGCCTTGAACATCAGTGGAGAAAAGAGTTCAGACAACCTTGAAATGCGTGTAACAGTCAAGGCCTCGGCAGCCTGGGGCTGGATTGGGATTGGTATAATTGTCCTTGTGATTTTAGGCCTCTTTGGTCTGTTTGTATCACTTGGAAGGAGATAATATGAATCAAAAGCCGATTATCGAAACCCAAAATTTGACCAAAAGCTATGGCAGTCAGGTTGCAGTTAATGATCTAACATTCAGTATTGAGGAGGGTGAGATATTCGGGTTTCTGGGGCCAAATGGTTCAGGCAAGACAACTACCTTACTAATGCTGCTCGGGCTTACTGAGCCTACAAAGGGATGGGCAAGGGTTTCGGGATTTGACCCCACTAAAGAGGCTATCAAGGTCAAAAAGATTGTTGCCTATATCCCGGAGAATATTGGTTTCTATGATGATATGGATGCCAAAGAAAACCTGTTATTTATAGCCAGACTCAACAATATGCCTGATTCTGTTAGCTCAATCAAAATCGAGGAAGCCCTGGAGAGCGTGGGAATTAAAGATGAGGCAGAAAAAAAGGTAGGAGCATATTCCCGGGGAATGAGGCAGCGTTTGGGAATTGCCGAGATTCACTTAAAGGAACCAAGAATTGCATTTTTAGATGAACCTACCCTGGGACTTGATCCTGAGGGTACCATTCGGATAATTGACTACATTCAATCATTAAGCAAGGATAAAGATATAACAATTCTCCTCTCATCTCATGACCTCAAACAGGTGCAAAAGATATCAGATAGGATCGGGATCATGATCAGTGGGCGGATGATCGCAGTGGGACCAATTGAAAAACTGGCAAGAGAAAAACTGGGGATAGATGATAAGGAAATATCTTTAGATGATGTGTACATGAAATATTTTCAGGAGGTCTCCCTATGACGGGTATTGGTGCAATTGTAAAAAAGGAACTTGCAGATCACTTCAGCAGCTATCGGTTCGTCATTCTTTTTGCCCTGATTGCCATGGTCAGTTTGATAACGACATACATGGTAGGTATTGGTCTCAGGGAAGAACTCAGCGGTGTTGCCAAACCAAAGTTTGTATTTTTAATGCTTTTTACCTACACAGGTCCTATTTTTTCTCTGGTACAGTTTGTAGCCTTTTTTGGACCCCTTATAGGGCTGATACTTGGTTTCGACTCTATCAACAGGGAGAGGAGCACAGGAACATTAAGCAGATTAGCCTCTCAGCCTATCTACAGGGATGCCATCATCAATGGTAAATTCTTATCAGGTGTGGTTACCATTGCCATTATGTTGATCTCAATTCTTCTGGTGGTATCAGGCCTGGGGCTTACATTAATTGGGGTTGTACCTGGCATCGAGGAGGTGTGGAGGGTCTTTATTTACCTGGTTATCAGCATCTTTTACATCTCTTTCTGGTTAGGTATTAGCATACTCTTTTCGATTCTCTTTAGGGGTATTGCCACATCAGCCTTAGCTACATTGGCAATCTGGATCTTTTTCTCATTTTTTGTTTCTATGGGTGCAAGCGTTGTGGCAAATGCCATCATTCCACTTGATCAAAGTACCAAAAGAGATACTGAGATGATAATCAGGCATGTAAAAATTAAAAGGATGGTCTCTCTTATGTCTCCAATGCAACTCTATAATGATTCTACTGCTATAATAATTGATCCCATGAGGAAAACAACGAAGTCACTTGTTCTTATGGGTCCTATTGAAAGACTCTCTTCTGAAAGATTTCAGCGGCCATTAGCCCTTTCTCAGAGTATTTATGTTGTGATTCCCCATATCATTTCCCTAATAGCCATTACCTTTATCTGCTTTGGTGTCTCTTATATTGTCTTTATGAAACAAGAGATCAGATCTACCTGAGCTTAGTAGCAATCCGTTCCCAGCTCCTGTCTTGGTTCAAATTTCCATATGGCCATTAGCCAAAAAAATTCTATTCCTTATGTTGTTAACTACAGGACTTACAACGATGTGCCTATCTATAGCCCAGACCGTTCCAACTCTGGTGGCGATGCTCATTCTTCAAGCAACTGTTTGTATCGGGTTCTTCCCAGTTGCTTTTGTGGCCATTTCCAAACTCACGAACTTCGATGAACGAAGCATCTTTACTGGAACAACCATGGCCATCGGGGTGGTCTTTGGACTTGGGCTTACCCCTTTCGTCTTGGGTGCAGTAGCCGACGTCTGGAATTTCCAGTGTGGTATTCTTGTCCTGGGGGTGCTTACGATGCTATCATGCATGTTACTGAGAGGTATTGGAGAGATCTAGATCAAAGTTTCTCTGTTTGGATTGGTTGGATAAGGATAGAAGAGCACTTTTGGATTTGGCATTTCATTTACACCTGATTCGACCTCGGCCTCTAAAATTTGATATTTTTATAGTTACAGAAAATTTGTAGACTGTGTGTTTTAGATTCGGCAAGTTATTCTTCTGGAGTTTCCTAAAATGTGGAAGATAATCTCAGGGATTTTTCTGGGCTGGACATTGGGCAGTAATGATTCTGCCAATATATTTGGTACTGCCGTTGCCACGAAAATTGTTAAATATCGCACTGCGATCCTTCTTACCTCAATATTTGTAATACTGGGCGCCTTGGTGGAGGGAGAGAAATGCTTTGCCATAGTGGGGGAACTTTCTAAACTGACCCCCAAAGGAGCCTTCTGGGCTGCTCTTTCAGCAGGCGTTACCATGTTCATTGTAACCTATCTTGCCCTGCCCTGCTCTACATCTCAGGCTATTATTGGTGCTATTTTGGGGGCTGGCATGATTTCAGAAATCCCTAACTTATCAAAACTATATAAAATAGTAGCATGCTGGGTTTTAACACCTATCGGTGGCATTATAATAAGCTTTATACTGTATCATCTAGTTGGATTATTCATTGCGAGGTTTATTATGAGCCCACAGAGGCGTTCATTCATTATTTTCTGGGGTCTAATTTTTGCGGGATGTCTTGGTGCCTATGCACTGGGATCTAATAACGTTGCCAATGTAACAGGAGTCTATGTTGGCTCGGGAATGCTTACCCCTTTTGAAGGGTCACTTATAGGAGGACTTAGTATTGCCAGTGGAGTTTTGACCTACAGCAGAAAGGTTATGATGACAGTAGGAAAAGATATTACCCCTCTTGATGAATATGCTGCATTGATTGCAGTACTCTCTGGAGCGATCACCGTGGAGATCTTCACCCAGGTGGGAGTACCTGTTTCAACATCCCAGGCCATTGTAGGAGGTGTTGTCGGTGTTGGTTTGATGAAAGGTGCCAGAACGGTAAACAAACGAACATTGATAGAAATCGGGATTGGTTGGATATCCACTCCCATCTCGGCCGGGATCATCTCCTATTTTTTAATAAAATTATTTATGTAAACTCAAGGCATTGTTAATGGTAGTTGAATTTATTGATATAAATTTATAAGGTATCCAGAGCTAAGTAACACTATTTTTTTAAAGTCTCAGAGATATGCCTGTAATCTTTTAATAAGAGGAGTAGCTATATGTTCTACAGAAAAGAGAAAGAGGTAAATAAATTAATTCTGAAACATCTTGAAGAGGTTGACAACTGTCTCATGACAGCACTAAAGACGGTTGAAGGATATTTAACTTCAAATGTCCAAGAGGCAAAATCATTGGCTATAGAGGTAGATCAAATTGAGACAGATACAGATAGTATCCGGCGCGAAATAATTGGCAAACTTTATTCAGGGGCCTATCTTCCTTCATTGAGGTCAGATATTCTTCACCTTGTAGAGCATCTGGACAAGATTGCCAATGGGGCTGAGGCCTGTTGCGATTTCTTTCTTGATCAGCGGCCTGAGATCCCTGAAGAGATGAAGAATAACTTCTTTAAAATAATGGAGAATTCCATCTCTTCCTTCGTCCCCTTAAAAGAGGCGATAGGTTCGTTTTTCACGGATAAGTTTGATATAGAAACTATCCGGGAAAAGGCCAAAGAGGTGGGGATTATAGAATCGGCTGTGGACAAAGAGGAGTGGGATACAACCCGGGATATCTTTAATACCGAATTGGATTATGGGCACAAGATCCATCTGAAACTTTGTCTTGAAAGTATAGTTGAGATATCTGACAGGGCCGAAGATGCAGCTGATGAATTGGAAATTATAATTATAAAGGGGGGGTTATAAATTGATAGAATTCCACTTAGACTCCCTGCTTGCATTAACAGAGTGCCCTGGTTTCATCTCAAAGGAGAGTGAAGTTTCTAACTTACTTTCTACACTTTTCCGATCTTAAATGCCGGAGCGATGGCCTCTCCAAGGCGGTGATATTCCATAGTGCCAGGGATGTAGGTAAGAGGATCAATCTTCCGCGGGTCTTCTTTTCCATCTGTAAGGCAAACCTCAGATACATAAGTTTCAATGATTTCACCAACAACCAGGGTATGGCTACCCAGATCCAGGTAATGTATAGCCTTACACTCAAGATTCACCGGGCATTCCTGAATTAGAGGGGCTGTTTTGAGTTCCCCATAGAAGGTTTTAAAGATTTGTGACTTGTCAGTCTTTTTCCCGGAATAAACACCACAGAAATCTGTCTTTTTGACCATATCCGAGGAGGCAACGTTAACTGAAAAAGTTCCGTTTTCTCTGATCCCTTTCAGGGTATATCGTTCTTTTTGCAGGGCAACGGAAATCGCAGGTGGTTCGTATGCTGCAATCCCACACCAGGCAGAAGTCATAAAATTAGGCTTTTCATTCACGTTAGCACCCACTAATACCGCAGGCATGGGATAAAGCAATGTCTGTGGACCAAATTTGATCTTATCCATTTTATTCCTCCTTTACTATATTATATTGCAAGATTAACAATAGAGGAGAAAAATGCAAGCAAGAAAGAGGGTACTTGATTTGCTATGTACAAAGTGATACGCAGTTTTTCAGTTTCTTGGGTTTGCCTGCCCTGTTGATTAAGCTTTTTATCTCAGAGGATAAGGACTTAAAATTTAACTTGCACCATTGTGAGTAGATCTTTTACTCTACAGGGTAAATGTTAAAATTCAATGAGCCTAAAAACTTAAACGTAAGGGGGATAATTATGGGATACGGAATCACAAGGAATGAGGCCATGGCCCTATTAAAGAAATATATTAAGAACGAAAACTTAATCAGGCATTGCCTTGCATCTGAGGCTGTAATGATAGAGTTGGCAAAGAGGTTTGGTGAGGATGAAGAGAAATGGGGACTTGCAGGGCTCCTCCATGATCTGGATGTGGAATTGGTAAACGCAGATTTATCAGTACATGCCCTGGAGACAGAGAGGATACTAAGGGAGAAGGCTGTAGACGAGGAGATCATAGAGGCTATAAAGATGCATAATGAGACGGCAAGCAAGAAAAAAAGAAGTGAAAAATTTCACCACGCACTCGCTGCTGCTGAGACTATTACCGGGCTTATTGTAGCTACTGCTCTGGTCTATCCTGATAAAAAGCTCGCCAGCGTTAAGCCAAAATCCATCAGAAAGCGGATGAAGCAAAAGGCCTTTGCCGCAGGGGTAAACAGGGAATTTATCATGGAGTGCGAGAAAATAGGCCTTGATCTAAATGAATTTTGTGAGATCGCCCTTACCGCAATGCAGGGAATATCAGCTCAATTGGGATTATAGTGACATAAGTTTATGTTATAGAAATTTATATTTTCAGCTTATTAAGTGGCTATACTTATAAATTTTTTGATATTTTGATTGGTTTAATTAGCTCTATTATAACGAACAAAACCAATCCAACAAATGAAACAGGTTAAATATCAGATCTTCCCATATCTTTTGGGTGGTGTTTTCAACAGAATAAGATATAATACTTTTCCGAATCTCATAACAGACTTATGAAATAGGTATGTTCTGCATAAACCCTCGCGGCGGGTGATCTCGGTCATTATCTGATGTTCTCTTTCTTTATCCCAATTATCTAACACTTTAACCACCTAACCCGCAAAACAAAGTCTGCACCATCCCGCTCAGAAAGGTTAAGAGTAAATGTGAAAATATACTAACGGCATAAATATATTTCTATTGACATTATTATGCTATTAGTATATATAAATATCTACTTTTAATATTATGCTATAAGTATATTTTTTGGAGGTCTCCATGGCAAATCCATTTCGTTTTGGCCAGGTAGTTAGCGGTGAATTGTTTTGTGATCGAAAATCTGAAATTAAACAGATAACTCAGGATCTAAGCGGTGGACAGAGTATCGTCTTATTCAGCCCACGCAGATATGGGAAAACCTCACTCTTGAAGGCCGTATCTAAGGAGCTTAAATCCAAGAGAATCCTATACGGGCATGTTGACTTCTTTGCCTGCAATTCTACCGAAAAGGTTGTCCAGGCTGTGTCCAGTGCAGCCGCAAAGGCCATCATTAATGATCTAAAGAGTATAGAAAAGTTTATAAAAAAGACTGCCCAGTTTTTTACACAGACAAGGTTTGCCATCCGGTTTGAGCCCAATGGCACAGGATCATTTGCTGTCCTACCAGAGCTCTCACCTCAGGCAACTTCTATTGATAACTTATCTGATGCATTTGTAGGTTTAAATTCATATCTTGGGAAGAGCAAAAAGCGAGCGGTGATTGTTCTCGACGAATTTCAACAGATCCTCAGGGTTAATAGTAATCTTGAAGCTGAATCTCGTACCATTATCCAGCAGCAAGACAGGATTGCATTCGCTTTTCTGGGAAGCCGCATGCACTTACTCCAGGATATATTCATTAATGAGAAAAGACCATTTTATCATTCCGCCAAGCTTCTCGAGTTAGGGCCAATCGCTCAAGAGGAACTAACCAAATTCATAAAAACTCGCTTTAAAAAAATAGGTATTTCCATTTCCGAGGAGCTGGCATTGAGAATTGCTAATAAGGTCGAGGGTCATCCAGACTATGCGCAACGGTTATGTAGCCACATATTCGATAGCCTTGAGTCCGATACCGTGTCTGAAGAACTCGTTGAGGCAGGACTATCACGTATGCTTGTATCTTTGACCCCTTGGCTTGCAGGAATCTTTGATGAATTGCCAATACGAGAAAGTCAGGTCATGACCCTTTTGGCTGAACACGGGCCTATAGCAACCTTTTCAAGTAAGATGCTTTACAAATATGATATGGGAATGCCATCCCTGCACAAGGCTCTTTCCAGTCTAATAAGAAAGGACTTGATCAGCAAGGGGCAAGACAAAAAATATTTTATAATAGACAATTTTTTGGCCGAGTGGATCACGGAGGTATTAAAAAACGGAGGGGAACTTAAATATTAAAGGGTTTTAATTGCTCAGGCAGCATTGTCACGCGATCTTTCATCCCTTTTCCATCACGCACAATAACCTGGTCTCGTTCAAAGTCGATATCCTTGACTCGCAAATGCATGCATTCCATGAGCCGTAGTCCGCAGCCATAAATGAGCTTTGCTATCAAACCATAGATACCTGACATTGCTGTCAGAACACGGCTAACCTCTCTGTTTTGGTCATCACAGTAGGTAACCTTTCGGGTCTTTTGGCTCTTTCCATATGGCTGAAGTCACCCAACTCGATCCTGAGGACATGCTTATAGAGAAAGACAATTGCATTGAGTGCCTGGTTCTGCGTAGAAGGCGCCACATTCCTGTCGCGAGCCAAGAACGTCAGATACGTTTCGATCTTCTTCTCTCCTTCACTCAGGTCATCGCGCGACTTCATGTTGAAATGAAGGACAAAGCGCTTTACCCATGCGCAGTAGCTTCTCTCTGTGCGAATTGAATAGTGTCGTCGCCGCATCACATCACGCATGTCATCAAGGATCTTGCTTGACATAGATTTTTTCCTGTTTTATCGTTTTTTTAACAGAAAGAGTATACTACTATATTGAATATTGAAAGCAAGCAAATTTGCCTGTTTGTCCACTCAATATCAGGATATCAGGCAAAATTGCCTTATACGTAAATGTTGGCCGTACAAATATGAACGATAAAACCATACGAGATAGGCTAGTTGAACACGGGGAGATTCTTTTCAGAGCCCCAAAGCAACTGATCCAATTCACTAAAGTTGCCGAGGCTGATGCCTTGCTGAACGATCTGGATAGTTATCCTCATGCTTTTGTCTTGGCATGTGTGATGGATCGCCAAGTAAAAGCCGAGAAGGCATGGCTCATTCCCCATCGAATTTCGGAAAAACTCGGTAGCTTCTCAATGAACCTTCTGGGCAGATTATCGCAGGGGGAGGTTGTCGGTTTGATGACCAAACCAAAACCGCTGCATCGCTTCGCTGACAAAATGAGCGATTTTTTCTATTTAGCAGTACAAAGGATACAGGCGCAATATGCGGGTGACGCTTCTTCTATCTGGTCAGGTAAACCTTCCAGCGCGGAAGTAGTTTATCGCTTTTTAGAGTTCGATGGTGTTGGCCCAAAAATCGCAAGCATGGCTGCCAACATCCTCGCGCGGGAATTTAAGATACCATTAGCCGACTTCTTCTCTATTGATATTTCGGCAGACGTGCATGTCCGCCAAGTGTTCGCTCGCCTTGGCCTTTGTCCCCCCGATG
>CAYTDY010000085.1:0-9168 GCA_964436665.1 uncultured Desulfobacteraceae bacterium | reverse complement strand
TATCCAACCACTCTTCGTCTTTCTCGGTAGCCACGAATGGTCACATCACCACTATTAGCATAATGAAGTATCTTTACTGAATTTCCTCCAAGTTTTTTAGCTATCATCATTACTGTTACCACAGAACTCAATCCACAGAGGGTGGTAGAAAGGTTTGGTATTTTTTCTTTAAGAAATTTTTCCTCTGCATTGAAAACCAGCTCCGGGTCAAATTTTTCTATCAGAGAAAGGGTCTTTAGATCAACCTTGTTTGCATTAATATAGTTTGGAAAATGGGACATATCAGAGGATGCCACAAAAAGGACATTTCTTTTTTCTATTATTTTCAAAAGTGCATCACTGATTTTTTCACAATCTGTTAAGGATGGGATACCCATAACAATAGGGACAATATCAAAATTGTTTAAAACCCTTTGTAAAAAGGGGATCTGTGTCTCTACAGAATGTTCCCTAATATGGGCTTCCTTAACAAAATTAAAGGGTTTTCCTATGCGCAGAAGGGCGTTTACTATTTCCTTATTTACAGGAACCGTTCCTAAGGGGGTTGCATAGGCATCCCAGTTACCCACTGATGCTCCTTTAAGATAAACATAATGGCTTGGGCCAAGAATTATTACTGTATCATAATCTTTGCCCTTAATTTGACTGTAGGAATATGCAGCTACATGCCCGGAGAATATATATCCAGCATGGGGGGATATAAGGCCTAAGATTTTGCCATCTATTTGCTTGTGTTTGACATTTGAAATGAAATCATCGACTGTTGTTTTTAGGGCAGCCTTTTCCTTCGGATAGAAAGAACCAGCTACTGCGGGTTCCCTTATCCTTTCTATTGCAATGACAAAGGTGGAAGGCATGCAAATTGTGATTATAATGATAGCCAATAATGTCCACCATCCGGGAGAGAAACCAGAAGAGTTATGTTTTTTATTTTGATCAGTCATTAACTTTCTATTTTCCCCTCATTGGCCAATAATACTCGGAGAAATTTTTTAACACGATTTTTTGATTTATGCAATGAGATTACTTTGAAATTATTTTGAAAACGTCAATAAATCATCTTATAGATTAGAAAAAATTTTAATGAAGATAAGCTTTCAATATATATTTACTAAGGATAAGTAAGGGGGGACATCCTCAAAAAATTAAGTTAGAAAATTAAGTTGCCAGGCTTACCGCTTGAACAGGTCACTGTTATGAGGTAAGATAGAGGCATGATTTACATCACACGCACCATCGCAATTGATGAGAGAGAAATCCAACAGGAATTTATCCGCTCCTCGGGTCCAGGGGGACAAAATGTCAATAAAGTTGCCACTGCCGTGCAGCTTCGCTTTGACGTGATCAACTCTCCCTCCCTACCTGATGACGTTCGTGAACGTCTGATTCGTTTGGCTGGCAGGAGGTTTACCGATGATGGCTTACTGATTATTGACGCCCGGCGGTTCCGTACGCAGGAACGAAATCGTCAGGATGCGATCGATAGGCTTGTCGAGTTGATCCGCAAGGCGTCTGAAAAGCCCAAACACCGCCGTAAGACAAGGCCAACACTCGCATCAAAGAAGCTCCGGTTAGAGACCAAGCGTCACCGAGGAGAAACAAAACGTATGCGATGGCCAGTTTCAAGTTCAGAAGATTAGCCCCGCGCAGCTACCGAAGCGCTGAATTAACAAGTCAACTCTGGGTTTGCAGGTGGCTTCAAAGGATTTATCAGAATATTTCTTTATCAGAAAAATAAGGGGTTCATTGAGGTGACTCTGCTGGTGGTGGGAGATAATCAAGAGCCAATTACATTATTGGCTACGACAATCCTCTGAACCTCTGAAGTTCCTTCATAGATAGTCAATACCCTGGCATCCCGGTAATATCTCTCTACAGGATATTCCTTGCTGTATCCATAACCTCCATGGATCTGAAGGGCTCGATATGCAGACCTGTTGGCATTTTCAGATGCAAAAAGCTTTGCCATAGATGCCTCTAATGTAAATCTTTCTCTTCTATCTTTCATAGCCGCAGCATTAAATGTGAGAAGTCTTGATGCTTCTGTCTGGACAGCCATATCGGCAATCATCCAGCGAATTCCTTGAAATTTTGATATAGGGCTGCCAAATTGTACTCTCTCTTTTGCATAACTTACGGCCGCATCCAAACAGGCTTGAGCGAGCCCCACAGATAAAGAAGCCACGCCTATTCTCCCTTCATCCAGGGCTGTCATAGCAATAGTAAATCCCTGTCCCTCTTCACCCAGCAGATTCTCAGCAGGGACCCTACAGTCTTCAAATATCAGGCTTGTGCAATCTGATGCCTTTTGGCCCATTTTATCCTCTTCTGGACCTACAATAAAGCCAGGCATTCCTTTTCCCAGAACAAAGGTACTTATACCCCTGTGCTTTTTACTTTTGTCTGTATAGGCAGTGGCCACAACAACATCTGCATTTTTCCCACTAGTGATCCATGCCTTAGTCCCATTCAAGATATAGCTATTTCCATCTTTTTTAGCATATGATTTTGCGCTGGCTGGATCAGATCCCGCACCAGGTTCTGTAACTGCAAAGCAGCCAAGTAACTTACCCGCTGCTAAGGGTTTTAGATAATTTTCTTTAAGAAAATCAGAACCAAACCTGTATATTGGTCCGCAGGAGACGCTATTATGGACAGACATAATTATAGCTGTAGAGGCGCATGCATATCCAATTTCCTGAAGGGCCAGGCTATAACTTATTGTATCTACGCCTGCCCCGTTGTATTCAGGCGGAACACTCATTCCCATCAGCCCGAGTTCGCCCATTTGTTTTATGATATCTGCTGGAAATTCTTTAGTTTTATCCCTATCGGCCGCTGTAGGGAGGATGGACTCACGAGCTAAATCCCTGACCATGGCCTGGATCATCTTCTGTTCTTCATTTAGTTGATAGGACATTTTCAATCCTCAATTTTCAATTAGCAATTATCAATTTAAAATTAACAGACAATTTTGCATTGGCAATTTTAAATTGCTAATTTTAAATTGATCTAAGGTGTATAGAGTACAACAACCATTTCTGCTTTTTCAGAACTTAAATTTCTAAGCTTATGAGTGATGGATGAGTTAAAATGTAATGAATCTTCTGGGTTTAAAACGTTTTTATTATCCCCAACAGTTACCTCTACTTTACCCTTAAGCACATAAATAAACTCTTCGCCCTCATGCTGGTAGCTTACCCCTTTATGATCGGAAACAGGATCTATAAAGACTTTGAAGGCCTTTAGATGTTTATGAACAGCCTCTGGTGTTAGTGCCTGATAGCTGTAATCTTCCGTTCTTTTTTTAAAGTCCTCTGCTTTACTTTTGCCAGCTTCATCTCTTTCTGCTTTCAATAAAATACCACTATCTATTTCTAAGGCCTTTGAAAGCCTTAAAATATTAGCCACTGGGGGCATTATTTCTCCTTTTTCTAAACGAGTGATATAATCTTTAGAGAAACCGGTCTCGTTGGCTAAATAATCAAGGCTTAACCCCTTTTCAGCCCTGATATCTTTCAGCCGTTTGCCTATAGGCTTTTCTTTTTTTAAACGGGCCATAATTTACTCCTTTAATATCTTAAATGTAAGGTTTTTACCCCTCCTTCTCATTTGATTTCTTGAAAGTGTTAACCATTTTTAGAATAAAACTAAGGAGAAGTGCAGCGCTAATTAGGATGATGAAATTTGAGGCGAAGAATGTCATGATGAATGAGAAAGGCTCAGTAATCTGGTATGCCATATAAAGGAGGTTTATCCCAAAAAGTATAAAAAAAATAGCGATTAATGACAAGGCGATCTGAGTAGCCCACCATGGAATGGGGTTTTCCATTATTTTTTATCTGGTTTTAGTTTTTTTAATACAATATTATCACAGGCGGTATATGGGTCGATTTTTCTTTCCACAATTAATTGGAGGGTCTCTTCGAACTCTCTTGAATGAAGAATGTCATCTAAAATCTCATGGATGATTTTATCTTTTATCATCTCGGAAAGATCGTTTCGGGCCTTTTCATATTGAATACTGGACTGTCTTTCTTTGGAAGATGTTAAATACTTGGCATGATTCTCAATTTCATCAATGATTTCCGTTATTCCTTTATCAAATACTGCCTGGGCAGTTAAAATTGGTGGTTTCCAACTATTGCTAAACCTTTTTTCATCCATCTCGATCATCAACCTGATATCGCTTACAGTCCTATCTGCTCCTTCTCTATCAGACTTGTTTATTACAAAAATATCACCTACTTCCAGGATACCTGCCTTTAGGGCCTGAATATCATCACCCATCCCGGGTACAAGGGTTATAATAGTTGTATGTGCGCTTCGAACAATATCTATTTCATCCTGCCCAACACCAACTGTTTCAACGATAATGTAGTCCTTTCCCATGGCATCTAGGACATCTATAGCACTTCTGGTAGATTGAGTCAGTCCACCAAAGTAGCCTCTGGTTGCCATTGAACGTATAAATACACCTTCATCCATGCTATGCCTCTGCATCCTTACCCGGTCACCCAGTATGGCGCCACCGCTAAAAGGACTGGTCGGGTCTACTGCGAGAACCCCAACAGTCTTACCAGCCTTTCTTAGGTGGGCGACCATCTGATCCACTAATGTAGACTTCCCTACACCAGGTGCTCCAGTTATACCAACAACATAAGCCTTACCAGTAGAGGGGTAAAGACCCTTTAGGGCTTCTCTGGCCTCAGGGACATTATCATCAATATCCCTGATGAGCCTTGCAACAGCCCTGATATCCCCGGATATAATTTTCTCAGCTATACCCATTATATAATATTTCGGATTTTAGATTTCAGATTGCGGATTTTTTACAATCCATTTCGGATCAAATCAAAGAACTTATAGAACTTTTTTTCCGAAAGAATTGAAATTATTCGTCTGAAAATCTATAAAATTGTCTAAAATTAGTTGTGGTTTTCCTTAATCCCTACTGTTATGAACTCCTGGGTTTAACATTTTCCTCAACCCATTTCACAACCTCTGTTAGAGGTGTACCAGGAATAAATATCTCCTTGATCCCTGCCTCTTTTAATTTTGGTATATCCTCTTCTGGAAATATACCTCCACCACAAACCACAATATCATCGGCACTGTTCTCTTTTAAAAGCTCTAACACTCTTGGAAAGAGATACATGTGGGCACCCGCTAAACTGGATAGCCCTATCATATCCACGTCCTCTTGGATAGCTGCCTGGACCACCTCTTCAGGCGTCTGATGAAGGCCAGAATATACAACCTCAAAACCGGCATCCCTGTAAGCCCTGGCAATAATTCTGGAACCCCTATCATGGCCATCCAGGCCTGGTTTTGCTACTAAAACCCTGATCTTCCTTTTTTGATTCATACGATATTCCTAGCAAATGTTTATTGTCTGTTGTGTATTGTCCGCAGGGAAATCAAAAAAATAAAATTTATTGTTTACGATCTAGCATCTTTTAACTTTAGTTCACTTTTAACTTTAGGCACTTTTTTTAATAAACACCAGGATCCCGGTATATTCCAAAGGCCTCACGGAAGACATCACATATCTCCTGCTCAGTGGCATATTCTTTTACTGCATCTATAATGATATACATCAGATTATCATCTCTTTGAGTGGCCTCACCTAATTTCTCCAATGCATCTTTTAATTTTTTATTATCCCTGGTTTCCTTAACCTGATTTGTCCATTTTATCTGATTTTCCTCTAATTCTGCCTCTATCTGAAGGATCTCTACAGGAAGCTCTTCTTCAGTGATATATTTGTTTACACCAACTACTGTCTTTTCTTTGCTGTCTATCTGTTTCTGATATTTATATGCAGCATCGGCTATCTCTAATTGGGGATAATTTTTTTCGATTGCAGCTACCATTCCCCCCATGTCATCAATCTTTCTGATATATTCAAAGGCCTCTTCCTCCATATCCTTTGTGAGACGCTCAATATAAAAGGATCCACCAAGGGGATCTATAGTATTTGTTACCCCTGACTCTTCAGCAATTATCTGCTGTGTGCGAAGCGCTATGGTGGCTGCCTCCTCAGTGGGTATGGCAAGGACCTCGTCCAAGGAATTGGTATGAAGTGACTGTGTTCCGCCAAGCACGGCAGCCAGGGCTTCTATAGCTGTTCTAATAACATTATTATATGGCTGTTGTGCAGTAAGAGAACAGCCAGCAGTTTGGGTATGAAACCTGAGCCACATTGAGCGCGGATCTTTTGCCTTAAATCTCTCCTTCATTATACTTGCCCACATCCTCCTGGCCGCCCTATATTTTGCAATCTCTTCAAAAAAGTCAAGGTGTGAATTAAAAAAGAAGGAGAGTCTCGGGGCAAAGGAGTCAACATCAAGACCCCTTTCCATTGCTGCCTCTACATAGGTTATACCATCGGATAATGTAAAGGCAAGTTCCTGAATAGCAGTGGACCCAGCTTCCCTTATGTGATAGCCACTAATGCTAATAGGGTTCCACCTGGGAACCTCTTTTGTAGCGAATTCAACAGTATCTGTTATAAGCCTCATAGATGGCCTTGGAGGACACATGAATGTCTTTTGTGCAATGAATTCCTTGAGCATATCGTTTTGTATAGTTCCACCTATAACCCCCCTGCTTATCCCTCGTTTCTCTGCCATTGCTATATACATTGCCCATATCACAGGGGCTGGTGGATTGATTGTCATGGAGGTTGTGATCCTATCAATAGGAAGGCCATCAAATAATATCTCCATATCCTTTAATGAATCAATGGCAACACCGCATTTGCCACATTCTCCTCTTGCTCTATGGGAATCAGTATCATATCCCATAAGGGTGGGCATATCAAAGGCTGTAGATAGACCTGTCTGACCTTCATTTACCAGTAAGTGAAATCTTTTATTGGTATCCCTGGCCGATCCCAAACCGGCGAACATCCTCATAGTCCATAGTCTTCCCCTGTACATAGAGGGTTGAACCCCCCTTGTAAATGGATATTGGGCAGGGAATCCCAGATCTCTTTCATAGTCAAGATCTTTCACGTCATCTGGTGAATAGATCCTATTAATCAGTCGGTCAGAGACAGAGGAAAAGCGAGAAAGTCTCTCAGGATGTTGAGCTAATAGATTATTTAGCTCCTTATTCCAATTTTTTTCCCCTTTTTTGACCTCCTCTAATGCATTGTCAGAATAGATCTTAGACATGTCTTATCCCCCTTGCCAATTTGCAATTTGCAATTTTTAATTTTCAATTGCAAATTGTCTTACCTTCCTTTAATTAAATTATTGGCTATTACTAACCTCATAATCTCATTGGTTCCTTCATAGATCTGGGTAACCTTTGCATCCCTCATATGCCTTTCCATAGGATATTCCTTACAGTAACCATAACCACCGAGTATCTGGACACCTTCCACAGATGCCCTCATGGCTACATCCGAGGCATACATCTTTGCCATAGCAGCTGCCTTCTCAAATGGTTTATCATTATCTTCCAGCCAGGCTGCCCTTAGTGTTAGGAGTTCGGCAGCGTCAAGTTCAGTAGACATATCAGCAAATTTCCACTGAATCCCCTGAAAGGATGTAATAGGTTTGCCGAACTGAACCCTGGTTTTGGCATACTCTAATGCCTCTTCCAGAACCGATCTACCTATTCCGACTGCCTGGGCTGCTATACTAATGCGGGCGCTATCTAAGGTTGTTAACATCTGTTTGAAACCTGAACCAGGATCGCCTAATAGGGCATCAGCTGGGACATGGGCATCCTCAAAGACCATTTCTGCTGTTCCTGTAGCATTTATACCAAGCTTTTCCTCCACCCTGGCAAGCTTATACCCAGGCGTATTTTCAAGATCAACAACAAAGCTGCTTATTCCCTTATAACCCTTTCCTTTCTCTGTTACCGCAGCCATGAAACAAAGACCAGCAACATTGCCATTAGAAATAAATTTCTTCTCTCCGTTTATTACCCACCCATCTCCTTCTTTTACTGCAGTAGTCCTCAAAGCGGCTGGATCCGATCCTGCGCCTGCCTCTGTTAGAGCATAGCAGCCAATAACCTCTCCACTGGCTGCTGGCTTGAGGTATTTCATCTTCTGTTCTTGCGTCCCATAGGTTAGAACTGGAAAGCAGAAAAGAGAATTATTATATGACATAATTCCACCTGTAGAGGCACAGGCCTTGCTTATCTCTATTACGGCCAAGACATAGCTTACATAATCCATGCCACCCCCGCCATACTCTTCGGGAATAGCGATCCCCATGAATTTTAGATCTGCCATCTTTTTGATTATCTCTCCAGGGTGTTCATGGGTTTCATCCAGGTGGGAGGCCACTGGTTTTATCTCTGTCTCGGCAAAGCGCCTGGCCATATCCTTTACCATCTGTTGTTCTTCATTAAGTTCAAAATCCATGTATTACCTCCTTAGAAAGTTATAAGTGCCTAAAGTGAACTAAAGTAAATTAGTTGAGTAGTTGATTCACAATTCCTCAATTCCTAAATTCTCAATTACAAATAGTTCTATCCATAACTTTAGCTCACTTATAACTTTAGGCATTTTTGATTTATAAAAGTTCCCCTTTAAATTCAGCCTTTCTTTTTTCTAAAAAAGCCCCCATTCCTTCTCTGGCATCCGGACTGGCCATGCACATACCAAATGTCTCGGATTCTATGTAGCAACCAGTCCTGAGATCTTGGTCATAACCCCTTTCGATTGACTCTTTGGCGGCACGGATAGAAACCTTACCCTTTGATGCCAGTAACTTTGCCACCTTCATGGTCTCTTCCCATAGAGACTCTTTTGGAAATACCTTGTTTACAAGGCCAATGTCTTTGGCCTCTTGGGCACTTATCATTACTCCACTCATACAAATTTCCTTGGCCATTGATTTTCCAACAAGACGAGATAACCGCTGGGTGCCGCCAAAACCTGGAATGATCCCTAAGTTTATCTCTGGCTGACCGAATTTGGCAGAGTCAGCAGCATATATAAAATCACATGCCATTGCCGTCTCTGTTCCCCCGCCCAGGGCAAAGCCATTGACACAGGCAATTACCGGTATCGGAAGGGCCTCTAATTGAAAGAGGAGTTCCTGGCCCTGTCTTGAAAAAAATTTCCCTTCTAATGGAGTATAATCCTTCATCGAGGCTATGTCTGCTCCTGCAACAAAGGCCTTATCTCCCTCTCCTGTC
>CAYTDY010000084.1:0-9177 GCA_964436665.1 uncultured Desulfobacteraceae bacterium | reverse complement strand
CCGGCGATTTACTTGTATGGACAGCTTTAGGATTAGGGCCATAGTTAGATTGATCGGAAGTGGAATACTTTCTTCAGGTCAAATGAGACAGGCTATGGAGGAATTATCTATCAAATGCAGGATATATGGAGAGGGATGTATTAAAAGAGGAAGAGAAAAGGAGGGAGATTTTTACATCTCTTTGCCTGAAAGACTCGCCGGAAATAACAGCAAGTGTTGAGTTGTTTGTGGTCAGTCGAATGGTTAAAACTCAGCGACTCAACTGTAAACAGGCTGTTGCCCAAATACCCAAATAATACTTGAAAACACAATATCTTCGAACTAATATCATGGCAAATACAGTATGTATGGAGTTTAGCCATGATGGGTTATTACCATGGATATTTCGACGATGAGAATTAACCAAAATATTTTAGTGTTGACTTTTTTATTTAATTTGAATAGAAAAAAAATGGGTGGATGTCTGGCATAATTATATCCAAAAATCTTTAAAATAAGGAGAAGCACTATGAAAAAGTCTTGGCTGAATCTTTTCCTGATTGTACTAGCAATTAACATAATATTTACCTGTAATGTTTTTGCCCAGGAAAGAGTAATCGAGGAAGAATTAGTTTTAAAAGACCCCACTGTCTCTGCTCCAAAAAAGTGGGCTATCGGTATTAGCGGTGAATATTGGTATGTTGGTGGTGACTATACTATTACAAGCGACGGTACAACGGTTGCTGAGGGCACGATAGATGGCGATATGTATGGAGGGAATTTCCTTATTGGCTATGGCAACTGGACGGTACAGGCTTCTTATAGGGAGGCTGATTGGGATGTGGATTTACACAGTACCATATATCATACTGATTATACCTCTAAGCAAGAACAGGATGAAAAAGAAATAACACTACGTTATTTGATGCGGGGTCTCAGTTCCCGCCATTTTGCTCCTTATATAATCGCAGGATATACTGAAGTTAATCTCAAGGATACTCAAACAATTAAGACACCTGGGTGGATCTGGACCCGCAGTGGTACTAACGTGATAGTGGATGACTATACATATAAAGCTCCTATGCTGGGTTTAGGTGCTGTCGTTCCATTTAATAAGTATCTGGGCATTAGAGGTGATATAAGAGCTGCATTTACTGACGCTGAAGTAACATACGAGAATGGACAATCATATTCTGATGATGGGATCGGGTATGTTGGCTTTCTGACAGGCTACTGGAATATTATTCAAGGACTGAATTTGCAGGCAGGAGGCAAATATCTTCGGTTAGATGGTGGTGATAAGGTTACGACGTATAACAAAGCTGGTGCCTTTGTAATGCTGGGGTATTCTTACAAATTCTAAAGTTTATCGAAATAGCATAGCCAAAGCACCATATAGCCTTAGAGCAAACTTCAAAACTTCTATCATGGCCCTGAAGTTTATGCTATCCATAGCGACTTTCATTGTTGATCCGAAAAAATCGCTATGAAAACCGAAAGTGGTTTATTCAATCTTCTTATGCTTCGTGATACCCTGGTTGAGCTTAAAGATGTTTGGTAATTTAATAATGCTCTAAAGCTGAAGAAAAATAGAAATGCATCTTTCTTGTGCTCGATTGTCCTTGTGAGATTTTCACGCTAAACATTTTCAACTATTACTAAATCTACTATAGCCTTTATTAAACTGTGGAGCAGGAACTGGTGACAGGGATTAATGATTTAACTGATTGTTGAAGAGGTTTGCTCTGATGCCAGGGAGGGTATAGCTAAATGAAATTATTACTCAAATATATCCCGCTGACTTGTGCTTTTCTGATATTATCCTGCCTTCCTTTATATGCTTACAATAACAAGGCTCTGTTAATAGGGATAAGTCAATATAGTGAGCTAAATTGTTTGGCTTATGCAGATGAAGATGTCAAAGCCTTTGCAGATATTTTAACTAATTTTTCAGGATATAAATCATCAGATATAGTTAAACTAGTGAATCTAAAAGCCACAAAAGCTAACATCGAAAAGGAGCTCTATCGTGCCATTGAATTAAGCGAAAAGAAACCTATTGATCACTTCATTATAATGTTTGCTGGGCATGGAGCACCTGGAAAAATTCAGCAAAAGCAGACAAGCATTTTTTTAGCCCCATCGGATGCATCAACTTCTCAGAACAAATTTTTTTACACAGGAAGAGAAGTACTTAACGAAACTTTTATCAATAAGGCTTGGCTTGCAAAACAGTTAGCCTCTATTAATGCCAAATCAACTGTTTTAATAATCGATTCATGCTATAGCGGTATCAAGGACTTTGGAAGGTTATTTACAGAAAACTTAGGTTACAAAATCAATTACTCTGAAAGTGATAAGTCATTAAGAGGAGTCGTAGTAGTCCAAAAAAAAGGTTTAAATGAATCTTTTAAAAGAAAGATAGCCTTTCTCGCATCAAGCAGAGAAGATCAGCCAGCAACTGAATACCCTGAACTCCGACATGGAGCCCTTAGCTATTGCATTTTTGAACATCTAAAGGAAATCCGGGTGGAAACAGATTATAATGAATCGAAAGATATATCGGTTGGGAGTCTTTTCTCTAATGTTTCAAGGTTGTTTGATACAGTGAAAGTCCAAGGAGGTCGATTAGGTAAAATCCATCAACCTATACTGTTTCCAATACCAGATTATGACAATGTTGAAAAGATGCGGTTCGTTTCAGTTCAAGGAATTAAGAAGAAGGTGATCAGAAAGGGTATGATTTACATCATTACCGACCCAGAAGGGGCTGAAGTATATATCGATGGCGATAATACAGGTAAACGCTCAAATTGCACACTGGAATTATCTGAAGGCAAACATCACATTGATCTTTTTTTGCCGGAAACAAATTATAGACATAGCTTTACAGCCGATATAAGGTATGGATATCCTGAACGAAAACAAATATCTCTCCTTGGTAACTTAAAGGTGGAGTCTTTTTGGGAGAAAAAGGGGAGACGAACTGTTGGTCCAAGGCTGAATGTATATTTAGATGGAAAATACAAAGGAAAAACTAAATTAACTTTGGAGAACCTTGTTGCAGGAACCCATGTTTTAAAGGTTAAGTATGCAAATGTAACTAAAAAAAGGAGAATTGAAATAAGGCCATTGTCTCCTTTGCTAGTTAAATATACAGTAATTAGAAAACCTGCTTCAAGGGATGAAGTCAAAGATTCGGTTGATAGTGTATTGTTTTGATGTAAATTTAATATTATGCTTTGTTCTGTTTGGTCGTTATTATATTTCCAAAGATAACACATAACGGGAATATGAACAGCAAAGAGGAAAGGAAATATCAGATCATTAAGGCAGGGTAAGAAATAGCCCTGCCTTCTTTGTCAAATTGACATTATTTTGTAAGCCTACCATTCAGCTCAAGAGTGCGGATATATCCTATAGATCGAAAGGGTCGGAAAGCCCTTATATTCAAGATATTCAATTGATATCCTCAACAATATAAGTTGAATCAAGATAGGATGCTCCATGTTTATAACCCTTTTTGTAGAAGGTCTTTATCAGCTCATTGATCTCTATTTTACTGATTTCATATCTGGGTCAAACCGCATGATAGTAAAATAGGCATTCCATTATCAGCAGTGTGAAAATACCATCTTTCAAATAGACTATTCAGATTCTCAAATTCCACCCTCTAAGGATTTCCTCTATATAGAGTCTGAATACCCCATAGATATTTATTGCTCTTGATTTCCCAGGGAATGGGCAAGGAAGATCTTATACTTCTAAAATGAGAGTTTACATAAGAGCACAAGAGATTCGTTTTCGTTTTGTCTAACCGAGGAAATGTTTATTTTTCCGTGTCTTTTCAGATATTTTAAGAACTTACTTTTTTCGACCCGGTTATATTTATGGGCACTGCTTACAGCACTGTAGATGTTTCCTGAGTAAAAGCCGAGCTCAAAAAAGGTAATAATCCCTCCAAGGGCATCCAGGTCATGATATAAAGCCACATAAGCTTCGCTTTTGAACCTCGGTTGCAGAACTCTTTGATATAAAAAGGTATTGAATAAATTCATTGTTAGATCTGCGAGGAAAACCTTCTGCTATATTACTCATAGATGATACCCCTGCTCCTGTAATTTGTTCACATAATCTAATATCTTTTTGAAAATCCTTGCTCTCTTTTATTACCTAAGTCAATTAGTTGGCCGTTAAGGGGTTTGATTTTTACTGCTTAACCATTTAATAACTCGACTACTCGACTATCTTTTTATAAACACCGCTCTTAATAATTTCTTCTGTCTTGATAATACCTCCACGGATAATTAAAGGAGGATCAATTGTCACATCAAGGAGAGTGGAAGGATTTTTTCCTTCTGTTTCGCCTCCATCTAATATTAGATCCAGATCATCACCAAAGAATTCTACAACCTGATCGGCCATTGTGCAAGGAGGCATTCCGGATATATTGGCACTTGTTCCTGTAATCGGGACATTTAGGGCCCTTGAGAGGGCATTGGCCACAGGATGACTAGAGATTCTAATGCCCACCTTTCCTTGACCCGCTGTTAGTACTGATGGCAAGACAGGAGAAGATTGAAAGATCATGGTTAGCCCGCCAGGCCAATATTTTTTCCCCATTCTTTTTGCCCCCAGTGGAATAGAAGTAGCGTATTTATAGAGTTCCTTTATAGAAGAAATCAAAATGAGAATGGGGAGATCAGGATCTCTCTTTTTTAACCTAAATAGCCTTTTAATTGCATGAGGATTGGTGGCATCTACACCTAAACCATAAAAAGATTCCGTGGGAAAGGCAACAATACCTCCTTCAGATATGATTTTAACAGCTTCATTCAGGCCCTTTCTTAAGGATTCATCTGAGGTAATTTTAAATACATAGCTCAATCTTTCTCTAACCCCTTTGCAAGCTTTCTTTGTACTGATCTAACCTCTTGGCAATGTCTGAATATTTGAGCGCAAGTATTTGGGCAGCAAATACAGCGGCATTCTGGGCACCACCCCTACCAATTGCCATGGTAGCTACAGGAATACCTGGAGGCATCTGGGCTGTTGATAAGAGCGAATCTATTCCTCCGAGGGGAGAGGAGTCAATAGGTACCCCGATTACTGGCAATGTAGTATAGGCAGCAATTGTCCCGGCTAGGTGGGCTGCCCAGCCAGCCCCTGCAATAATAACCTCTATCCCTCTATCAGGGGCACTAATGGCGTAATCCCTGGTTACATCTGGAGACCTGTGAGCAGAGGATACAGTTATCTCGAAATTTATGCCCATTTCTTTTAGGGTCTTTACACATTCATCCATTACAACCTTGTCAGAGGTGCTTCCCATGACTATTCCTACTAATGGTTTATCTTGCATAATAGTAATCCTTTTTTAGGTGTTTATGTTGTTAATTTTAGGGAAAAATATTAAGCCTGAATAAGCCTTTTATCTCCTTAGTTAACTTATATTATTTTTGTAAAATATTTTATTACACTAATTCAATGCCTCATAGCAAGACTCTTCTAATCACAACTCCTATTTTTCTTGTCATGGTAAAATCCTGCTGATAAAATGCATAAGAAATGATAAATTAAGGAGAAGAGATGCCCATCTATGAATTCTACTGTGAAAGGTGTAATACCATTTTTAATTTTTACTCAAAGTCAATAAATACAAACAAACAACCAATCTGTCCCAAGTGCAGAGAGATGAAATTAAAACGATTTCTATCAAGTTTTTCTGTTCTAAGGGAAGGTCCTGAGGGGAACATAGAAGAACCTCTCCCTTTTGATGAGGAAAGGATGGAAAAGGCTATTGGTATGCTTGCACAAGAAGCTGAAAATATTAATGAAGATGACCCTAAACAGGCAGCTCATTTAATGCGAAAGTTCTCTGAAATGACAGAGTTAAATATGGGAGGAGGGATAAAAGAAGCTATAGAGAGGCTCGAAGCCGGAGAGGATCCTGAGAAAATTGAAGAGGAGATGGGAGACATCTTGGAGGAGGATCCATTTGCTCTCCCTGAAAAAAAGGTAGTAAGGGGAAAAAATAACACCCCGCTTCAAGATGAAACCCTTTATGAATTATAGGCCTAATATCATTCACCTTCCCAAGGGACAGAAATGGTTTAGGTTCAAAAGCTTAGCTGCACCGCTTATTGTTATGCCGTAAAAGATCACGGGAACTTCCCCTATAAAATTATCTATGGTACCATTAACCAATGTTGTTCCGGTGGCAAGGATCAGATCTGCCCATTTTTTTATATCCTTGTACGCCTCTGGATCCTCAACCATCACGCCTGATTTAATGGTCCCGATATTTTCAGGGTCTCTATCACAGATCCTTACCTCAAAATTATGGGATATTTCCTCAAGCAAGCGTGGTTGATGTCCTATCATCCCTACCCTTTTAGGAGAGAAGGGCAGGAGGGTATCCATTAGATAACTGGCACAGATCACTGGGTCATCGTCTTTACAGTGACAGCTCTTTTTGATTATTCCCATCTTTCTTAGAACAGCATTGGTAGTAGCTATTAGAAGGGCCCTGTGAAAATTGGAATCCATAGGAAGGTCAATTACCTGAGAAAGGCTCCCTGAAAAATTCCCTGTATGATCAGAGTAGGCATGTCCTTTAACATCTTGAAAAACCGCCTGCATTATCCGCTCTTTCCCTTTCAGTAAAGGATAATCGTCGTGAGATGGGTTGCCAATGGCCTCCTCAGGCGTTAGAGGCCATGCATAAACAGAGACCATTTCATTTCCAAGGGAATGTTTGGAAGTAAGCTCTCTTATCTCTTTTATGAATCTATCTAAAAGGATACCCATTACAACCCCTTCCCAAAGGGACAGACTGGATACCGGCATTCCGGGCAATTCAGGCATAGACCCCCGTGTCCCAGACTAACAATATCCTCTCTGGTAATCACATCTCCAGACATGGCCCTTGGGAGAAAGATATCAAGTACCGTGACCTTGTAATAAAAAAGTGCAGCAGGTATACCAAGAATGGGAGTATTTCCCATATAGGCAAGAGCAAACATGGCCCCTGGCAGGATAGGGGATCCATAAGATATAAGTTTGGCACCAGAAGAGATAATTCCATCAAGGGTAACATCATCTGCATCCACGGAAAGACCACCGGTGGTAATGACAATATCGCAACCATCTTTTGCCATTTGAGATATTGCCCGAGATATTACCTCCTTTTTGTCAGGACAGATTTGGTGGGATATGATCTTCCCACCAAGGGATTGAACCTTAGGTGATAGGATATCTGAGGAACAGTCTTTAACCCTGCGGGAGGAAAGCTCTTTTCCTGTAACTATTACCCCAACTTGCTTTTTTGAAAATGGAAGAAGTCTTAAAAGAGGTCCTTTATCCCTGATTTCTTGCACTATAGGCCAGAATCTGGACTCCTCAATGGCAACAGGTATAATCCTGGTGGCAGCCACAGTCATACCTTTAGAGCAGACAGTATTTTGATGAATGGTAGAGCAGATGATTGTTTCAGAATGATTTATAAATGTTAGGAGGCTAATATTTATCTTGAGCAGGCCATTGATCTGGGCCTTTAAATTGAATCTCCCCTCGCTAGGGCCTTCAAGAACGAACCATTTTTTTTGAAAGGCCTCGGCTAATATCTGAGCTGCATCATCCTCATGGATATAGCCTTTGTCAGGGTCAAAAACATATACATTGCTCTTGCCCATATCCCTCAAGATAGGCAGATCAACTTCAGCCAGGATATGCCCCTTCTTTAATGCAGGCCCCTTTGATTTTCCTGGAATTATTCGCGTGATGTCATGGGCCAAAGGTTTTCCAATAGCCTTTTCAATCGGTAATTTAATCATAAGTCATTCAACCAGGAATCCAATAATGTCAATAGCTTGTTGTTAGTGGTCTATTGAGCCTTTCTAAATCTTGAAGGGTATCAATATCCCATGTAACTGAATCATCCCGCCATTGTATTTTTTTTACAGCTTTTGGGTATTTCTTGATAAGAATCCTCAGGCCTGCATCTCCTTTGATGTTATTGACATCATTTTTGAATCGATTGATATCAACAATGACCGGATGGCCTGTTATATCTTTGAAGACAGGAAGAAGAATCCCTGTCTTTTCCTCATGGAACCTTTTGATACAAAAATTGATCGTTTGTGGGGTGAGAAAAGGTAGATCCGAAAGAGAAACCACAAGTCCACCAGCCTTCTCTTCATCTTTAAGACAGCTCACTCCCTTTTTAATGGAAGAAGACATTCCTTCTTGGAAGTTCTCATTAATGACCAGACGCCCCACTCCCCATTGGCATGAAAATGCATACCATTGACCTACCCTTTTTCCAACTTTCATCATGGAAAATGAAAGTACGCCAGTGTTCTCTCTGATGGTTTTCCCAAGATTCGGAGAAATTACAAATATAAGAGGTGAAATCTGACTGTTCAGATGGACCTTAAGGGCTCTTTCTAAAAGCATCTCGCCAGATGGAAGAAGAGTGAGTAACTTCTCAGAGCCAAAACGTGTAGAACTCCCGGCGGAAAGTAAAATACCAGGTATAGGTTCCACTTGTACTTTTCCTAAGTTTTTTTGAATTGTTAAACCTCCTTTTACCTACTAGAGACAATGTACTGTGTTATTTGTCATGATTCATTTCCTAAATAGCGGAGTAACCGATCATTGGTGTGATTTACTAATGACAAATGACTATTGGCTAATGATACCCAAAATAGTTATGAGGATTATTCATTGAAATGGGATAATATCCCCTCCAATACCCCACCTGCGATTGCTCTCGCCTTATCGGAGATGGTATAACAGTATTCCTTAATACCTCTCGGATCTATATCCCCTGTTTTCATTCCCTTTGATACCTTGGAACCACTTCTCAAAAGCCCTCTAATAATACCATTGATCTCTGCTTTAACAGGAGAATCATCAACAATGGCTAACACCTCCCCCATTTTAACATAATCTCCAATATCCTTTAAGGTTGATAGCCTCCCAGCTCTGGGAGCCCGGAGCACCCTTTCGAAGGAAAAACCGGAAATCACAGTGGGAATGCCGGTATTTTTTTCAGCTTCTCCATCAACTATCACCTTGCCCAGGTTGTGGCCTCGCTTCGTCTCCACCACGAGATGAGCATCTTTTCCTGCGTAGAAGCCAGGCCCCAGGGCTATGACCAGAGGGGCATCTGTTATCTTTGTCCCAAGATTTTTC
>CAYTDY010000083.1:0-9238 GCA_964436665.1 uncultured Desulfobacteraceae bacterium | reverse complement strand
ACTTATCTTTAACAGCAGGCCTGTACCACCATTTACCACCACCTGAAGGGCCTTTAAAGGCTAAAAGATTAGGCAGAAAGAAATTGGTTACCCCTATTATTGCTAATGTTGCCATTAATAAAATCTTTTTTTTCATCATTTTCCTCCTCTATTGGTAAAAAAAAGTTCAAAAACTGGCGGAAATCTTCCCTCTCCCACTCAGCAAGAAATAGTATGCCCTGAGGAAGTTCCACCTCACCCCTAAACTCTGTGAAGATCTGGATCTCCTTTAATAATTCTGTTTCTTCAATCTTGATATCATTATTTGGTTGGAGATAGATCTGTCTAAATAAAAAGGCCGAGATAATTATTATACATGAAATCATAACGGCAGCTCCCCATCGTCCCCATAAAACTGGCATGCGATAGTCAGATATAATTGAAAGAATCCTCCCCTTTTCTATTGCCCAATTTATTTCTGTATGCTCAATCTGTTCCTTAAAGGCTTTTGTAAACGCCTTTATCCTGTTAAATCGTTCTCGACAGTCCTGACATTTCTCAAGATGTAAGTGGAGTTCCCTATCAATTCTCTCCGGTTCAACAATTGTAGAATAGATCTCTTTATCGCTCAAATGGGCTTTAATCATTGCTCTCTCCAATCATCGAGATGTTTTTGGGCCTTGTCCAAGGCCCTGTAAAGGTAGGTTTTTACTGAACTCTGGCTGATACTGGTTAATTCAGAAATTTTTTTAATAGTGTATTCGTTTCCAAATCTAAGTGCAAAAATCTCCCTTTCTCTTCCTTTGAGACCATTTTGAAAGGACCTCAGACTGGCCCTCAATTGTTTATCTTTGAGATTTTCTTGTGGCGATTGGTTAGTATCTGCAATCATATTGAGCTGATTATCAGAAATAGTTCCTGGTTTTAGAAAAAAAAGCCTTCTTAATTTCTCTTTTCGAAAATGGTCTCTAACCTTGTTTATGGTTATTTTGATCAACCATGTCTCTGTAGAGGCATTAAATCGGAAATTTTTGTAAGACTTGAATGCCTTGACAAAAACATCCTGTGTAATATCAAGGGCTTCATCTTTATCACCAATCATACTTAAGGCCACCTGAAAAACCTTTTTCTGATGATCTTTAACCAGCTCACCGAAAGCGCTTTTCTCATCATCCATAAGCTTTTTCTTTCTGCCCCGCCTTTAATATATTAGACGATTGATAGGGAAAAAAGTCTACATACCCCAGCTATCTTCTCCAGAGATTTGGGCTATTCAATCTTTGCTATGTTCATGTCTTTGACGCCAGTGGCGGTAAATTCTTAAGGGGAGTATCAAACCAAAAAAAGGGAACATATACATTGCGGCAACAGTGGGTTCCAGAGGACCAAAAAATTGAGAGGCAAAGACAATAATCAAGACATTGTTCATGTTTCCCAAACTGATTGCTGAAGACAGTTGATTCTCCACACTTCCTATTAGAAAAAAAAGGATGCCGACCAAAAGATATATCCCTGACAGGACTACGGCAACAAGCAGAGCCACCAAGATAGTTGCTGGTTTTTGATGGAAAAACTCAGCATATCGTGAAAAAACACCCAGATTAATGAGTGAGAAAATGACCAGGGAGACAGGAAATTGTCTTTTCATAATTGCTTTAATCAGGCCAGGACTCAGACGCCTGAGAGTTTCCACTGTTAGAATAGGGACAAATATGACCAAGCTTAGCATGCGGATCATTCCATAAAGAGATATCTCAATGGAGCGTGCCAAAAGTATCTTGACCATAGCAGGCAGTGTAAAGGGTACGAGCATAGAGGTGACTACAACCATGACCAGAACCAGGGAACTATTAGCCTTTACCAGGTTGGAAATAAAAGGTGCCACCACCCCTGTTGAAATACCAGAAAGAAGCATGGCTGCAATGGCATAGGATGGATAGGTAACCTTAAAGAGAAAGTATATACATATAGGCAGTGCAATCGTTTTCAAAAAAGACAGGAATATAATGGTCCAGACAGAGTTCCTGAGTGTATGCCAAATGCTGTCAATCTTGATATTGAGAAGGCTTAAGAAAAGCAGAAGCATCATCAAATAGAGAGGATATGGCTGGAAAAGCGATCCAAAACGTGGCAGCAGAATGCTTACCAAAAAAGAAAGAAAGATAACCAGAAGTAGAATAAGATCATTTAAGCTGAACATAGCATCCATCTAATCCAAACAGGGGATAGATTTATTAAATAGATAAATTTTTCAATTCATAGCATAAAAAATGAATCAATGAAAATATAACAGGACTGTAATTGCTCAATATCCTGTGGGCTTATTTTATGTTATAAAACCTGAACCACCATATAAATGTAGGGTGGCATTTTATATGCCACCGGTTTACGGTCGGGTATAAAACCCGACCCTACAAAGAATGATACAGATATACAATACCCAGAATTGTCGCGCCTCCCGATCCCGTACCGGTCTCGGGACGGGGAGGGCAGGCCGACCCTACATTTTCCACGCTTTATTGAGCATGTTCAACAGTACTGTAATTTATCTCAATGGCATCGAAATGGCCTTAATCAAAAGTTGAGCCCTTGACATATGCATATCAGGGATTCTGTTTGCCATGGCCAATTATAGTTAATAAAGTATTGGATCACTGTTTTCAGGTTGATTTTGGTATTGTATTAAGATATGTATTAACATTATTAAAAGTGAGCTAAAGTTATGAATAGCGAGGTTGCTGCTCAACATTTAAACTTTAGGCACTTTGAAACTTTAGGCATTTTAGGCACTTATGATGTAATAATCTTATGTTAATTTACTCAATCTAATCTAAAGGAGGTTTACCAAATGGAAATTAAGACATTAGGTGTAGTTGGTGCAGGCCAAATGGGAGCTGGGATTGCCCAGGTAGCGGCTGCTTCAGGGCTTAAAGTGGTTATGAATGATATAGCCAAAGAATTTGTGGATAAAGGTTTTGCTGTTATTGAGAATAATCTTTCCAGGATGGTAAAAAAGGAAAAGATATCCGCTGAAGAGAAGAGCGATATTGTTTCCCGGATAAAAGAATCTTTAGATATTTCTGATATGAAGGAGGCCGATTTTGTAGTAGAGGCCGCAACAGAGAATGAGGGGCTAAAGCTGAAGTTATTTACCGAGCTTGATGGAATCTGCGCCCCAGATGTAATTCTGTCTTCAAATACCTCCTCAATTTCTATAACAAAGATTGCCGGAGTAACAAAGAGGCCTCAACAGGTAATAGGTATGCATTTTATGAATCCGGTTCCAGTTATGAAATTGGTAGAGATTATCAGGGGCCTGGCGACATCTGATGAGACTAATAAAATTACACATGATTTGGCCATTAAATTAAATAAAACACCAGTGGAGGCAAATGATTTTCCTGCTTTTATCGTCAACAGGATTCTTATGCCCATGATAAATGAGGCCATTTACGCACTATTTGAAGGGGTAGGCACAGCAAAGGCCATCGATGATTGCATTACGTTAGGATTGAACCATCCTATGGGTCCTTTGGCATTGGCTGATCTTATTGGATTAGATACATGTCTGGCCATAATGGAGGTTCTCTATAAGGGTTTTGGTGATTCTAAATATAGACCATGCCCTCTCCTTAAAAAGTATGTAGATGTGGGTTGGTTGGGGAGAAAAACCGGTAAAGGATTTTATGATTATAGCGCTTGAAAAGAAGATAATTGGAGAGTCTAAAAAATGTTTGAGCGTGAGGTTAATCCTGAAAAAATAAAGAAGGCAGAATTTGTTGTAGCAATACCCTCTTATAATGAGGCAGACTCCATTGCTTTTCCTGTGCAACAGGCAGACAAAGGGATAAAGTCATTCTTTGGAAATATGAAATCAGTTATTATAAACTGTGATAATAACTCTAATGATGGCACAAAGGAGATATTTCTGGGTATAAAAACAGATACACCAAAGATGTACATATCAACAGAACCTGGTGTTAAAGGGAAAGGAAACAATTTTAGAAATCTTTTCCAAAAGATTATTGATCTTGATGCTAAAGGAGTGGTGGTAGTTGATGCTGATTTAAAGAGTATAATGCCAGAGTGGATAAAGCATTTAGGTGAGCCTCTTTTTCAGGATTTTGGTTATGTTGCTCCTCTTTATGTAAGGCATAAATATGATGGCACTATAACAAACTCTATTGCTTACCCTTTGACACGTTCCCTTTATGGCAGGAGAGTCAGACAGCCTATAGGTGGCGATTTTGGCTTTTGTGGAAAATTGGCCCAGGTCTATTTGCAAAGTGATACCTGGTCAGATGCTGTTGCTAATTTTGGTATTGATATCTGGATGACAACCATTGCCATGAATGAAAATATCCCTATTTGTCAGGCCTTTATGGGAAGGCCCAAGATTCACCGGGCTAAGGACCCGGGCGCAGATCTCGGGCCAATGTTTAGACAGGTGTTGGGGACTGTTTTTAAGATGATGATAAAATTTTATCCTTTCTGGAGGGATGTAAAATGGAGTAAGCCAACTTCAATCTTTGGCTTTGGCCTTGGAGAAGTAGAGATGCCACCCCCCGTTAAGGTCAATACAGAAACATTATTTCAAAAATTTCAGGAAGGTTTTAATAGCTACGATCATATTTGGGAGAAGATACTCCAGAAGGAAACAGGTCATAAATTAAAAGAAATAAGGGAAATGGATAAAGATAGATTTGATTTTCCCACGAATCTTTGGATCAATGCCTTGATCGATTTTGCTGTTGCTTACAGGGATAAACTTTGGAAGGTAGATGAACTTCTGGACTCCCTTATCCCTATATATTTAGGCAAAACCCTATCTTATGTTAAAAAAACAGAGACGATGTCCATAAGTGAGTCGGAAGAGTTTATTGAAGAAGAGTGTATCCAGTTTGAGGCAACCAAGGCCCTTTTGAAACATCGTTGGAACAAGCACGAAAAAAATGCCTAAAGTTTAGTATTTACCCTGTTAAATCCCATTAGGGATCCCAGATGAATCTGGGAATTTAACAGGGCAGGCAAACCAAACAAACTATTGTAGGGAGATTACCTATGGCCAAGATATTAGTTGTTGATGATGAAGAACACATCAGGTTACTTTACTCTGAGGAGTTGAGTGAAGCCGGTTATGAGGTTATTACAGCTGCAGATGGCTACAAATTGACAGAAAGGATAGATAAAGAAAAGCCAGATCTGATTATATTGGATATTAAGATGGTTGATTATAATGGTCTGGATCTATTGCAGGAGATTAGGAATAAGTTTTATAACATGCCAGTAATACTCTGTACTGCCTACGACACCTTTAAGGAAGACATTAAATCCATTGCTGCAGATTTTTATGTTATTAAGTCTTTTGATTTAACCGAGCTTAAGAATAAGATAGCAAAGGCCTTAGAGGCAAATATACCTTCATCCTGAAATCCTTCCTCAACCCTCTTCCATCATCATAAGAGAAATACCAAAAAGTGAAAAAAGAAGATTTGCCATCCATGCACCTAAGATAGGGGGCAGGGCTCCGGATAGGGCTAGAGAACGTGATAGGCCAAATGTCAGGAGATAGAGAAAACTAATACCAATGCCAATAGTAATACTAAGGGGAATTCCACCTTTTTTCTTTCTCAAGGCAAGAGGAATTCCTGCTAAAGTAAGCACAGGACATATAAAGGGAAAGGCTATTTTAATATGAAGGCCCACCTGGCATCTGATTGAATCATAACCCTCCTGCCTTATTTTTCTTGTATACTTTTTTAGCTCCCAAAAACTCATTTCTTCTGGTGCCTTCATGGACCTCTCAAAATTTTTAGGAGTTTCAGGAAGTTGTATTGTATGATTGTCAAACCTTATTGATTGCTTTGACCCATCAGCTTTAATTTTTTGGATAAGCCCATCATTAAGATTCCATCTATCATTGATCCAAGTTGCCTTCCTTGCATCGATTCTTTTAGTTAATTTGAAGTCTTTATTAAAGAAAAAAATTGTCAGACCTTCTATTATATTCTTCCTGCTATCAAAGGTCTGAATTTGATAGATGGACCCCTTGCCCCTGTACCATAGGCGAGTCAACTTGTAGGCTCCTTTAGGTTGCCTTTTTTGAACCTGAATATTCCATATATTATTAGCCATAGAGCTGGTAATAGGTACAATGGATTCAGAAAGAAAGAAGGATCCAATTCCAATAAGAATAGAAATTCCTATCAGGGGATAGGCTAGATTAAACATGCTTAATCCAGAGCCCTTCACAGCCAAAATCTCATTGTGCTTATTCATTATGCCTAGCATTAACATGATAGATATAAGAACTGATACAGGTATTAACTGTTGTATGGCATAGGGTATCTGATAGATAAAATATGAAAAGGCTATATCTATGGGGACCTTGGCTTCAAGGAAGTTGTCTATTTTTCCAAAGAAGTCTACTACCATATAGATTATTAAAAAGGCGATCAGGGAGATGAAGAAAAAAGTGAAGAATTCCCTATAAAGATATCTTGTAATTATTTTCATATTCACTTTATCTTTTTTATATAAGTTTAGCCACCAAGCCCCTGGCCCAGACCCCTGGCCCAGACCTGGCATGCAAGGGCTGAGTTCTATAAATTATACACCAGAAGTGTTACAGTTGCCCTATAGTGTTCCAGCCAAGTCGCGCCAGGGCAGGCACAAAGGCATGAAGAAATGATTATGTCTCTTATTAAAAATGATATTCACCCTGTTAAATAGGGTTCCCTCTGGGAAATTTAACAGGGTTCAAAGAATTATAATAATCTTAGTGTCTTTGTGGCTGCACTCTATTGTCTTTTCTTTAGATCCAGGATCCTGGCGATCTCTTCTGCACTTGCCTTAATGAAATGGTCAAGATCTTCCCCTTGGAGTGGCTTTCCAGCCTGTGGTAGTTTTCTGAGACCCTTTAGTTTAGTTGTTTTAGGAGTGTTTTTAAGTTCTTTTCTTGGCTTTACCTCGAATTCAGGTGGAAATCTATCAGAAAGATACATCTCTTGAAAGGAGGAGAATTTAAGGACATGGGCCGTGGCATCAAGCACACCCATCTCTCCTTTGGAAATAAGGTCTCCCTTTATGGCCTTTATAAATCCGGCCATAGACTCGCCTCCCTGGGTACAGGCAATATTACCATTCTTGTTTGCTATTATCATGGCATCCATTATCTCCTGTTCAGTTACAGACACAACGAAGATCCTTTTTTGACCGGCTGCCTGGTTATATTCCCTAACTAAATCAATTACCCGTGGCATAGACACAGGATGGCCGATCATGGCTGCCTGGGCAACACTCGCCTTAACATTAACTGGCTTAAATTGCCGCCGAGAAGGGTCGTCCTCTAAATAATAGCGATATACAGGGTCGGCATGATCTGACTGGACACCAATGATTTTGGGTAATTCAGGAATAATATTGGCTTTTAGAAATTTTAAAAAACCACTAATAATAGCAGTTATATTGCCGGCATTACCAATTGGAACAACTATAATCTTATCAGCTACCTGATAGTCAAAATCTTGAGCTATTTCAAAGGAGAATGATTCCTGACCCAGAATTCTCCAGCTATTCTTGGAATTTAAGAGGGCAACATTGTATTTTTCACTCAACTCCTCTACCACCTTCATGCAATCATCGAATACACCTGGCAACTCTAGAACTATTGCCCCACTTCCAAGGGGCTGTGAGAGCTGCTGCATTGTGACCTTTCCTTTAGGGAGAAGAACAGCCGATTTTATAAGATCAGTTAGGTATGCGGAATATAGTGCCCCTGAGGCTGAGGTATCACCAGTAGATGCGCATATAGTTAATAGGTTTTTTATATTCTTTTTTTTAGTTACGTAATTGAGAAAGCTTAAAGCACAGGCCATTCCTCTGTCTTTAAAAGATAGACTTGGATTCAGCCCTTCATTTTTAAAATAGAACGGAAGACCTACCAATTCCTCGAGATTTTTGTTGGCCATAACGAGTGGGGTATGAGCCTCACCAAGATATAGGATAGATTCCAATGGAATAATGGGGGCAATGAACTCATAGTAGCGGAAGATGCCCTTAAGGGGATTGAGATTAAGCATCCTCCGGTAGTCAAAAATCTTTCTCCATAGGGCACCATCTCTATTTTGTATTTCTCCTGTTTCCTTGTGATAAAGCATCAGTATACCGTTACAAGATGGACAGGTGTAAAGAAGGGTGTCAATATCGAATTCACCTCTGCACCTTAAGCACCGGTAAAACATGTTACCTGATGGCTCAGGCACCAGGTATTTTCTGATATCCTTGGGAAATTCTTTTAATTTCATTAAAATCCCCTATAAGACGTTCACCGTTCACCATTTACCATTCATCCGCCAGCGGAGCAACGAAGAACGAACTTTAGGCACTTTCCTTAATCTGACCAGCCATGGACACCGATTAGATTAACAAAACGGCACCCTCCTAAGCTCTTTTGCTCCAAGTCTTTACCCTTTTTAGTGAGCTTTATCAATTCCTGAGTGTATTTGTCGCCAACAGGGATAATTATCCGCCCATTATCTGCCAGCTGATCTATAAGGGGCTCTGGCAACTTTGGTGCACCAGCCGTTATCATGATAGCATCAAAAGGGGCGTATTCTTTCCAGCCCAGGGTTCCATCAAATGCCTTAAATAGGATATTATCATATCCCAATTGGGCTAATAGTTTTCTGGCATTTACAAGTAATGATTTAATTCTCTCTATAGTATAGACCCTGCTCGACAATTCAGCCAGAATCGCTGTCTGATAACCAGAACCTGTTCCTATCTCAAGGGTATTTTCATTTCCTTTCAGCTCTAATGCCTCTGTCATTAGGGCTACAATGTAGGGTTGAGATATGGTCTGCTTTTCGCCTATGGGAACTGGATGGTCATTATATGCCTCACCAGCCAGGGCCTCTTCAATAAAAAGGTGTCTGGGTATTTTACCCATAACCTGGAGAACCCTCTCATCTTTTATATCCCTGGGGATTAACTGATTTTTTACCATCTTTTCTCTTGCAAGCCGAAAATCATGTGACATGAAATATTAATACCTTATTTAAGTGAATTAAATCAGCCTTAGGCTGATAAAGTGCCTGCCCGCTCGCTAAGGCTCAACACCAAATCTCTCAATTCCCGTGTCCATTGCTTGGTGATATGGGATGCCTATATCCCACATCCTGGACTCAACGAGCACAATTATTTCTCGAGCCGATAGCCTTTGGGCACAGGTTGTCCATCTACATAAACGTTATTTTTT
>CAYTDY010000082.1:0-9241 GCA_964436665.1 uncultured Desulfobacteraceae bacterium | reverse complement strand
GAGGCGCTTTGCGCCGAGCAAGCAGCGGATGGAATCCGCAGCGCATTGTCGAGGATGCGAAGCGTCCTCGACAACAACCTGTTCGTCATAGATTCGAAAAGGCTCAATGAGATCAAATACCAGAGACTTTTTGTTGTAATTGTCTGTATGTAGAAATCCAACATAAGGATCGAGACCAGATAGGATGCAGGCCTTCTCAACAAGAGAGTAGAGTATTCCATAACAATAATTAAGACATGCATTAAATGGGTCTTTTGCCGGTCTTCGAGACCTGCCTTCGAACTGATACTTTTCAGGAAGCAAGCCAGATAAACATTCGAAATAAATCCTGCATGCGATTCCTTCAAACCCCATAAGCATGTTTCTGGCAGACTCAATGTCGCTTTCAGAGAAGGGAAGATTGGCTTTGGCCTTCTAAATGCTCTGGATAGGTGCATTAAAATAGTCTTCCCTACCAGGTCGGGCATGCATTAGCTTTTTCAGAAAACGCGCCTGGTTTTCCATTTTCTGTCTGATCATCTGCATGACAAGTTCAAGGCCATGTGGCATTTCCACAACCTCCAATTGCTCCCTGCGGATCAGGGCCGTGCTCCCCATCTTTGAAAACCAGACTCTACCCATTGGATCACCATAGGCATCCAAAAAGATAGTATCTATATTGTGATCAAGGGCCAGAATAATTGCCTGACTGGAGATCATGGCCTGGTTGGAGATGACAATGCTTTCCACCTTTAAGGGAGATATATCAAAGACCTTGTCTTTTTGTTTTAGGCGAAAGCATTCATTTTTCTGGGTTATGAAGGTGCCAGGGGTATTGATGAAGAGTTGCGTAATTTTTCAACCATAGTAAAACCAAGTCTCTTATTAAAGAAACAAGGCATAAGGAAAGTTCATAACTTTTTTCACAGTTAATATATTATCTTAAAATCTTATTTAACCTACATAATATTATATTTTTGATCAAGGATTAAAAACTAAGATTGAAGACTGATTTTTTCTCGAATGGCCAGCGGCGGTGCATCTTTTATATCACCTAACTTGCCAAGGGTTGATCCTTTTTTCAAAGCTCGGAGCAATATTCTGTGCTATTTTCATTTCTAAGGGTATATGTTTAGCATATATATTGTTTTTGTTAATTGGGAAATAGAAAAAGGGAAAGGGAGTTGCGGTTTTATAGAAGTTAGTTTAAAGTAAAAAGAGTGATTCATATAATTTTTGGAAATTGTGATCATTTTAAGGAGAGGTTATAGATGGAAAATAAGAGTAAAGAGAAACCTAAAATAGCCATACTCACAGGTGGTGGAGATGTACCAGGCCTTAATCCATGTATTAAGACACTCGTTTACAGGGCAGATATTGAAGGAATCAAAGTTATGGGAATAAAAAGGGGCTGGGCTGGGCTTTTGGAGTATAACCCCAATGACTCTCCCATGAAACCTGATTGTATTCAGGAATTGAGTCCGGCAGAGGTTAGGACAATAGATCGGACAGGAGGCACCCATCTACATACATCTCGAACAAACCCAAGCTCTACCAGAAAAAAGGAAGCCCCAGATTTTCTTAAGAAACAGTTCAAAAAAAAGGAAGACGTAAAAGATTTCACTTCCCATGTTTTAAAAAATCTGGAATATCTGAAAATAGATGCCATTATTCCCATAGGAGGTGATGATACCCTCAGTTTTGCCGAAAGATTACACAGGGAGGGATTCCCAGTAATTGCCATACCAAAAACAATGGATAATGACGTTTTTGGAACTGATTATTGTATTGGTTTTTCCACTGCCGTTACCAGAAGCGTTGGTTTTATACATGCATTAAGAACCCCCACCGGCTCCCATGAACGTATAGCGATTATTGAATTATTTGGCAGGTATTGCGGTGAAACATCTTTGATATCAGCATATCTGGCAGGGGTGGACCGTGCCATTATTCCAGAGGTTCCATTTGACCCGAAAATACTCGCGGAGCTCATCGTGAAAGATAAAAAAACCAATCCCAAAAATTATGCCATGATTGCAATTTCAGAGGGGGCAAGGATGATAGGGGGGGAGATGTTTTTATCTGGAGAGGCAGACGCTTATGGTCATAAAAGATTGGGAGGAATTGGAGAGGAAACCGGAGCTATTCTTAAGGAACTAACTGGAGAGGATATCCTCAATCAACGACTTTCCTATTTAATGAGGAGTGGTACACCTGATTCTCTGGATCTAATGGCAGCCGTTAATTATGCCAATATGGCTATTGATCTTTTTCTGAAAAGTGTTTTTGGACGCCTTGTCGCACTAAGTCGTGGGATTTATACAGATATTCCTCTAAGCACTATCACTACAGGCCAAAAAAGGGTAGATGTGAGAGAACTCTATGATATAGAAGAGTATCGGCCTAAGGTTCTTCATGTTGGTGGCAAGCCGATGTTTTTATACTAGCGCCCGTACCGACCCGGGATGGGCAAATAACGAGGCACGGTTTCAGCAAGAAAGTATATTTGCATCTCCGCTAATTTACCCTGTTAGAATGACCCTTGCGGAAGCACGGGGGTGTTATCTAAAGCAGTGTCCGCTTTTCCATGCAGGGTATAAATGCCCCGTGTGAAATCTAACAGGGTTTACTGCAGACTGGTTGAAAAAACAGTTAATAAATAATATAAATAGCTCACACCAATTAATGGTTGCAGGATGAGTAAAAAGGGTGAAAAAAGCGTATATATAGACAAACTTGATAACCAATCCCCACGTAATGAGGAACTTGGACATTCAACTACTGCTAAGATATCCCGAGATACATTCATTGGGGAGATTCCGATCAAACAGCGTGCCTATTTGGAGATCACCGGTTTAGGTGATAAGAACAAGGTCATTGAATTGAAAGAAGGAGAGATTATTATTGGCCGGGACCCTGAGTGTGGGATTCAACTTTCGATCGACAATGTTTCCCGACAAAACACTCGCATCATCTTTCGTAATGAAGAATATCATATTGAGGATCTGGGCAGCACCAATGGCACCTATGTTAACGGGATCAAAATTGTGAAGTGCGTTTTACGAAACAATGATCAGATCGGTATTGGTGGAGTAAAAATTTTCTTTAATGAATAGAAGACACCATAAAAAATATGACCCCTGCCAATAAAGCCAAACCACTTGTCACCTTTTGGGGAACCCGTGGCTCAACTCCTACTCCGGGGCGGATTACGGAAAAATATGGTGGCAACACACCTTGTGTAACTGTCCGTTACAAAGACACAATCATCATTTTGGATGCTGGCACAGGTATCCGAAATTTAGGCATAGAGCTTTTAGAGGAGTTCAATAAACTGGGGGGCCAGCTTCCCCTTTACTTGTTTCTTAGCCATACCCATTGGGATCATATTCAAGGTTTTCCTTTCTTCCAACCGGCCTATGTCAAAGACACCAAGCTGACTATTTATGGAAGCCCCCATAAAGAACGTTTTCTTGCCTCTATTTTAAAAGACCAGATGGACTATGAGTATTTTCCTGTTGGGATGTCAGCATTTCCTGCTGATATTAAGATTCGGGAGATATCCGAAGATATTATACGCCTGGGAGAGGTCATCATTGACTGGCAGGAGCAGATTTATCATCCTGGGGGCTCAGTGCGCTATCGTTTATGTGTCGATGGGAAAAAGATCGTTTATGCCACAGATGTGGAGCTGAATCACATTTTTAATCCAGATGCAGACAGTGAGGAGGATAAGGCCTTGGCCGAGGATTATCTTGATTTCATTGACCATGCCGACCTTTTGATCGCTGACGGCCAGTACACGGAAGAAGAGTACCCAAGCAAGGTAGGTTGGGGGCATACCTCCATTAAGCTTCTTCTGGATATCGCTTACCAGGCAAAGGTTAAAGAGCTCGCGATTTTTCACCACGACCCACAGCATTCAGATAAATTTTTGGATGAGTTATGGATGAAAAACAGGCCCAAATCCCATTCCGCTTATAAGAAAATGCATGTCTTTTGGGCCAGAGAAGGCTTGACGCTGGCGATTTAATATCATGTATATTCTTTACCCTAAGCTATCCTAACAAGCAAGCCGTCCAATACCAGGCAAAGGCTCATGGAATACAGAGAAAGTCCGGTTTCAGCCAGGAAAAGGTTGAAATGCCACTAACTTTTTTACCAGCGATTAGATACTGGTTTGTCATAATCGTCTTGTACCTTTTTATCCCCATAGTAAGTTCTGCTTCCGATTATATAAGGATTAATACCTCTCACTTTGCCTTCTATTTTCATTACCAGGATGAAAGGATGATGAGATCCTTAATTGATCAGGCTGAGGATCTGAGGATTGAAATTGTGGAAGATCTGGGTATTGACTTTGAGGAAAGAACTAAGGTCTATCTTGCCCCTTCATCCAGAAAGTTTCAAAAAATCCAGCCGAGAGGAGAGATCCCTTTTTGGGCAGTAGGGGTAGCTTATCCCAGTTTAAACCTGATAATCATAAAATCCCCAAGGGCTATAAAGAGGGGGCATATCGATTTGAAAAAGGTCTTTAAACACGAATTCACCCACATTGCCTTGGGTAGAGCATTCAGGGGGAGGGAGAAGGTACCCCGGTGGTTAAATGAGGGATTGGCAATGTACGAATCCAGGGAATGGGACCTTTCCAGGGTTTCTACCATGACCCGGGCAGTTCTCACTGACTCACTTATCCCACTTTCAGAGATAACCCATTGCTTTCCCCTTGAGGTGGATAAGGCAGAGTTAGCTTACTCAGAAAGTTTTTACCTTATTTCTTTCTTGATAAGCCGATACAGTAGAGAGAGTTTCCACGAGTTTATAAAGGAATATAGTGGAGGCAAAGGATTGAAAGAAGTCATGCTGGAGGTTTACGGTATTGGGTGGGAAGAGCTCGAGGAAAGGTGGATAAATTATCTCAAATTGAGGTTTAGCTGGATCCCCATAATTACCAGTGCCTCAACCCTATGGTTTCTGGCCACCATTGTCTTTATACTTGGTTATTTGAGAAAGAGGAGGGCTTATAGGCTGAAATTGGAGGAGTTGGAGAGGGAGGAGAAGAGGTTGTAGGTCCTGTATGCAAGCTCAGGATTACCTTCCACCAACCCGAATGCCTCCTCCCTTGCCTCGGATAGTATCTCTGCATCCCTCATGAGGTTCGCTACCCTAAATTGGTAGAATCCTGATTGCCTTACACCCAGCAATTCTCCTGGCCCCCTTATGGCAAGGTCTTCCTCAGCAATCCTGAATCCATCTGTAGTTTTCTCTATGATTTCGAGCCTCCTCCTGGCACCATCGGTTTTGCTGTACGAGGCCAAAAGGAGACACTTTGATGGTAAAACACTTCTTCCTACCCTTCCCCTGAGCTGATGGATTTGCGAGAGACCAAACCTCTCGGCATTCTCGATCACCATAATGGTGGCATTGGGGATATTTATACCTACCTCGATAACTGTGGTTGAAACCAGGATGTCTATGACTCCATCTTTGAATGCCTCCATTATCTCTTCTCTTTGATCCAGAGGCGTTCTTCCATGGATTAGAGCTATATGGAAATCTGGAAGTAGACCTTTTACCTCCTCAGCCATTTGGGTGGCATCTTTAAGGTCCATTTTTTCTGACTCCTCGATCAGGGGATAAACCATGTAGGCCTGTCTTCCCTTCTTTATTTCCTCTGTCAGGATTGCATAGACCTTACCTCGATCCCTTTCATGGAAGAGCTTGGTCTGAATGGGCTTTCTCCCAGGAGGAAGCTTATCTATCACAGATATATCAAGGTCCCCGTAAAGGGTGAGTCCTAATGTTCTTGGGATAGGGGTAGCCGTCATGGTGAGTACATCCGGGCTTATTCCTTTCTTCTTTAGAGTAGCCCTCTGCGCTACTCCAAATCTGTGCTGTTCATCAATGATCACTAGCCCAAGCCTGTGAAATCTCACACTCTCTTGAATGAGGGCATGTGTGCCTATAAGTATATCTATCTCTCCTCGTTTGACTCCGTCCCTCACGTCATCAGCAAGGGTACCCATACCGCTTGTAAGAAGTGCCGGTTTGAGATTTATCTTTCGATTGAGCTCGAGGGTGCTGAGATAGTGCTGTTCAGCGAGAAGCTGGGTAGGCGCCATAAATACAGCTTGATAGCTATTTATCACCGCCACCCATGCAGCCATAAGTGCTACTGCGGTCTTGCCGCAGCCCACATCACCCTGAAGCAGCCTGTTCATGGGGAATGGCCTGCTCATATCTGTGATAATTTCGTGAATTACCCTTGTTTGCGATTCTGTGAGCTTAAAAGGGAGGGAGCGATAAAGTCTCTCTATTCCTTGTGTCCCAAAAGCTATCCCTTTCTGCCGGGATATCTTACTCCTTTTAAGTGCCAGGACGAGCTGGAGCAGGAAGAGCTCATCAAATATGAGTCTTCTCTGTGCTGGTGATCTCCGGATACGAAGGTCCTCAGGTCTTGATTCAGATGGGAAGTGTGCCTCCTTTATTGCTGCGCCCAGTTCTGGGAACTGTCTTGCCTCTCTTATCTTAGTGGGCAGTGGATCTTTGAGGTTTTGAGTAAATCGGTTTATGGCATCCATCACAATCCGTCTTATCCTTCGCTGTGAGATTCCCTCGATTTCAGGATAGACAGGTATTAGCCTTCCTATTTCGTGTTTATCTGTATCCTTTATTATCTCAGGGTGATAGGTCTCAAGCATCTTCATTGATTTTCGGAACCGGCCGAAGAGGATAATATCCTCACCCTTTCTAAACCTGAAGAGGTACCGGGGTGCCCCCATCCATCTGGCGGATATGATCCCATTTTCATTCTCTATCAATATTTCAAGTATTGCCCTGTATCTGAATTTGTGTCTCCTGAGTTCGAGTATCTTGCCCTTGATGAGGGCGCTTTCACCAGAGGAGATCTTATAAATCGGGATGAATTTCCTGCGGTCCTGAAAGGAACGGGGAAGGATATACAAAAGATCATATACTGTCTGGATTCCCCTCTTACCGAACTCTCTTGCAATGACCTTGCCCACGCCTTTAAGGGAACTGACAGGGCTGAGAATCTCCTTGTATGGGCTATCCTTATCTGAATTTGTGTTTGTGCGATGGTATTTTTCCATCATTTGTTTATCCTCTGGCAAAGAGCTCAACCTGCCCACCAGTATGAAGGAATAATACCCTCTGGCCGGCCAGATATCCCTTGGAAAGCCACTCCAAAAGGGCACTGGCTGCCTTGCCTGTATAGACATGGTCTAGAAAAATCCCTTCCTTTCGGGCAAAAAGTTCAATTGCCTTCTCAGCCCTTTCTGACTTAATGGCGTAACCCCTACCGATGAAATTGTTATCCACCAAAACGGATTTGCGGTTCACCTTCCCTCCTAATAGATTTGCAGTCTCCATTGCCAGTTCAAAGACCTTTCTTTCCAGGGTCCCCCTTTCCATAGCAACCGATATCCCGCTTATCTTGCCTTTCCAACCTGTCATTTCTTTGCCCACTACCAGAGCTGCTTGGGTTCCGCCTGAACCCGAGGTATGGATTATGTGATCAAAAGATTTTTTCAACCTTATTTCATCCTTTAACACCTCTATGAATGCGGAGACATATCCTGCAACACCAACAGGTACTGAACCACCAATGGGGATCCTAAATACCTTTCGCCCTTGCCCTATAAGCTTACTGGCAATCCTTTCGCTTTCAGCTTCCCATGCATTCCAGTCGGTTGAGTCCACATAATAAATCTGTGCTCCCAGCATCTCATCCAATAAAAGATTACCTGTGGCCTTCTTTGGTCTGCCGCCTCCAAGAACCAGATGTACAGACATGCCGGTCACAGCGCCAGCCACTGCTGTAAGACGGCAAAAATTGGATTGTATTTCTCCACTGGTCACCAGGGTATCGCAACCATGTTCACGGGCCTCGCCAATCAGAAATTCCAGTTTACGGCTTTTGTTCCCTCCAAATCCGAAACCGGTCAAGTCGTCCCTTTTACAATAGACTTCCACACCATAGATCTCAGATAAAGAATTTAGACGGTGGCATGGGGTGGGAGCCAGTGAAAGGGGTTCCCGCGGAAATGATCTCAGTCTTTTCTCAAGATAGCGCAACTTTTCTTCCATAAATTACCCCTCGCTGAAAATTATCACAAATTCAATCTTTACCCACATCCATAAAAAGATTACAAAATATTTTAGTCAGACTTTATGCTATTTTTAAAAGTTTAATCTCTCTTGATGATGTATCAAATAGGCAAAAGCTGCCTGGCCCATCCTTGCCCATAACATCCCCAGGGTTAAGTAACGTTGTATTATTGATTTTCTCCAGCCTGTGCACATGGGTGTGGCCACAACAGACCAGATCATATTCACCAGTGTGGGCTAATGCATAACCCATTTCCTCATAATGGGTAAATGCAATGGAGGTCCCTTCAAGATTCAGCTTTCCCATAAAACCATGGGGTTCCATATTTTTTAATTCAGTAAGAGAGAGCTTTGTCAACATATAAGGGTCGCCGTCATTGTTTCCTAAAACCCAGTGAACTTCTCCCTCAAAGTTTGCCAGTTCTTTGAGGATAAAAGGGGCGATCAGATCTCCACAATGTATAATTAGTTTGGCTTTATGAGATCTTATCATGTCTAAGGCCTTTCTAACATTCCAGATGTTATCGTGACTATCACTCATAATAGCAATGTTCATAATTTACCTCCTTGCAGTTAAGTTTCACCTTAAAATAACCTCCTCACTCAATTACTGCCAGATTTTGACTGAATCATATTAAAAATAAAGTTTTGAGGGAAGCAATAAGATTTCCTTGAGAAAAAATTGGTAAGTGGGAGAGGGCAGAAGAGAATATTTATGAGAAAGGAACAAATAAAGCCTTGTCTCACGATAGCATTATTGCGATGAGCTACCCTTCTTTAGATAGATCATAATTATAGAGATTGCAGCAGGGGTAATACCTGGTATCCTTGATGCCTGGCCTAAGGAGATAGGCTTTATAAGGAGAAGTTTTTCTCTTAATTCATTAGAAAGGCCATGGACCTTAGTATAGTCAAACCCAGGTGGAATTTTTATCTTTTCAAGATTCTTGAATTTCTCAACCTCTTTTAGTTGCCGCTGAATATATCCTTCGTATTTTATCTCAATTTCCACTTTATGTGCGATACGTTTATCTATTTTTTTAGCAGGCCCATTTAGGAAGACAATATTTTGATAATTTAACTCCGGTCTTTTGAGGATTTGACCCAAGGAGGTTGCATTTTTTATTGGACT
>CAYTDY010000081.1:0-9281 GCA_964436665.1 uncultured Desulfobacteraceae bacterium | reverse complement strand
CCATCCGCACCTGTACCACCGAATTTAGGATCTATAGTTAATCCCATAAAACCCAACTCTGCCGCCTTCTTTAATACCTGTGGCATATATCTGTGTGTTTCCCAATCATCATCAAATTTGTCATTAAGAGGTCTTACCTCATTTTCAGCAAATTTCCTTGCCATCTCTTGAAATTGACGTCTCTCTTCTGAAAGTTCAAAATTATACATGATATCCCTCCCTCATTATTTTTATTCTTTGAGGCTTTTCAATTCTTTAATTAGTGCTGGAACAATCTGATTAACATCCCCAATAATACCATAATCCGCAAAGTTAAAGATATCAGCCTTTGGATTTATATTTATGGCCACAATAAGCTCACTATTTATCATTCCGGCAGAGTGCTGTATCGCCCCTGAAACCCCACAACCTATATAAAGCTTGGGCCGTATTGTCTTTCCGGTCTGGCCAATCTTTTTATCCTCAGAAATCCAGCCTGCATCTACTGGCAGGCTTGTGGCGCCGAGTTCAGCTCCAAATAGATCAGCAAGCTCCTTTAACATCTCAAATCCTTCTAGATTGCCCATACCCATACCTGCAGCTATGACCTTTTCTGCCTCGTCTAAAGAAACAGCATCGTAAGTTGACCTAACAGTGTCAAGAACTTTGACCTTGATATCCTCCTCTTTTAGATTTATATCTATATAAATTAGCTCCCCTTTCCTTTCACTGTCTTGAGCCTTTAATTCCATAACACCTAGTCTAACAGTCACCATCTGGGGCCTATGAAAAGGACAGACAATATCTGCCATGAGATTCCTGCCAAAGAAAGGCTTTGTGGCTACAATCAATCTCATCTCTTTGTCAATATCGAGTTCAGTGCAGTCAGCAGTGCAACCTGTGTTCAGTCTTGCCGATAACCTGGGTGCTAAATCTCTTCCTATGCATGTTGCTCCAATTAAAAATATCTCCGGTTTTTCCTTTAAAACCTGTTCAACAATAATATCCGTGTAAATCTCTGTACGATAATCTTTGGCAATAGGATCATCTGCTATGATAACCCTGTCGGCTCCGTAAAAAATAAGTTCTTCTGCCATTTCTGAAACATTTTGACCAATAAGGATAGCAGTAATATCCACACCAAGTTTTTCTGCTAGGTCACGTCCTTTTCCCAATAATTCAAGGGAAACCCGGGCTGAGTTTCCATCTCTTTGCTCAACAAAGATCCAAATACCCTTGTGGTCTTTTAGGTTAACAGCTGACATAATACCTTAGATAAGACCCTTGAGCTTCAATGTTTGAATCAGGTTTCTTGCTACCTCATTAGGTTTCCCTTCCAATATTGCAACCTTTCCTTTTTGTACCTTTTTACTGTAAACCTTTCTGGATTGTGTCGGGGAACCCTTTAGACCAAAATACTTTTTATCTCCTCCAAGATCTTTCCCTGTCCACACTTGAACCTCTTTGTTCCTGTATGCATCCATGATACTGTCCATAGGAGGGATTCTTGGTTGATTAATTTCTTTTTCCAGTGTTATTAAGGCAGGAAAGGAGGTCTCCAATATCCTAAAGCCATCTTCCAGTTTTTGTTTTATCTTAACGGAATTATTGTTTATGGTAATCTCGGTTGCATAGGTTAATTGCGGTAGATTCATTAATGCTGCAAGCTGAGGACCTACTTGGGCTGTCATAGCATCCCATGACTCCTTTCCACAAAGGATGAGATCAAACCTAACAATCTTTTTTAAGGCAAGGCTTAAGGCATAAGAGGTGGACAGGGTATCTGCCCCGGCAAATATTCTATCACTCAGCAATATTGCCCTATCAACCCCCATACTCAAGGCCTCTCTGAGGGCATCCTCTGCCTGAGGAGGACCCATCGAAAGGGCAGTTATCAAGCCTCCATGTTCTTCTCTAAGCTGAAGTGCTGCCTCTAGGGCATTCTTATCATTAGGATTTAAGATGCCCCCAGTACTTTCCCTAATAAGGGTCCCTGTCTTGGGATCCCAACCTATCTCGTTTGTCTCTGGTACTTGCTTGATACAGACAACTATATCCATTTTTGCAGTCTTTTGGTAAGTGATTAGGGGGTGATTGGGTTTAAGGAAAAATTATCCCTTCTCTGCGCCCTCAGCGTCTCTGCGGTGAACTGCTATTTCTTTTCTTTAGATTCATTACGAACGGGCCAATACAGAACCAACAAGTGTCTTTTGAATCTCAGTGCTTGAAGCAGTGACACCTGCATGGGCAATCGTTCTATAGAGTCTTTCTATCTTGTAGTCCTTGCAATAACCATAAGAGCCATGGATTTGTAAGGCCTTTCTGGCAACTTCCTGGATTGTGGGGACAACAAACAACTTTAGTGCTGCTGAATCAACCTGGATATCACCGCCTTCATCCTGCTTGGAGGCTATCCTAAAGGTCCACCATCTCGAGGCCTCAATTGAGGCGTGCATCTCGGCCAGCATCCACTGAAATCCCTGCATTGCGTTCATTGGTCTTCCCCTGATCATTCTCTCTTTTGAAAATTTCAATGATTCATTAAGGCATGCCTGGCCCATACCGACCATAAGAGCCATCTGTTCAACCCTCTCACCAGCAATCCACCTTAGCAAAATATGAAACCCTTTACCTTTTTCACCTAGGATATTTTCTTTTGGCACCTTAACGTCTTTTAGAAAAACATCAACTAAACCTTGACCTGCAAGACCCATCAGGGCCCATGGTTTAGACCAGGTATAACCCTCAGAACTTTTATCTACAATAAATGCTGTAATTTTTTCTGTTTCGTCCTTTGCATAAAAAACTCCATATCCCTTCTTATGCCCCTGGGTAATGAATCTCTTTGTTCCATTTAATACATAATAATCTCCATCCGGGATAGCAGTCGTGGTGATCGCGGTGGGATCTGACCCCGTGCCTGGTTCAGTAAATGCCATGGCTGCATAATTTGATCCATCACAAAGAGGAGGTATAAATCTTTTCCTTTGATCCTCTGAACCCCAATGATAGATGGTTTCCGCAACAGTATTATTCATAGCCATTGTATACAACAAAGCTGCCGACCCTGTTTTTGCCAGCTCTTCAATAATTAGAATAACATTGAGGGCACTTGATCCAATGCCACCATATTCCTTTGGCACCATCATACCCAGCATTCTTGCCTTGGCAAGCTTTTGCAAGATATCATCGGGAATAGCATCCTCTTCCTCAACCTTGGCTGTAATTGGTTCAATTTCCTGCTCGGCAAAATCCCGAGCTGCCTTAACCATCATCTTGCTTTCACCTATCAAGGTAAAATCCATTTTTCTCTCCTTTCCTTGGTTAAATAACCAGAGATAGCCTACAATCCCACGATTACTAAGCTAATAACATTCAACTGCGGGAACCCACCTAAGTTATGGGTAAGACCAATCTTAGGATCCTTGATTTGCCTTTCTCCGGCCTTTCCTTGAAGTTGCTTGTACATCTCATACATCATCCTTAATCCGGAGGCCGCAATAGGATGGCCGAAGCATTTCAGACCGCCGTCAGGCTGTGAAGGTATCTTGCCTTCCATAGCAAAAAAGCCATCTTCAATATCATTTCTTGCCTTTCCTCGAGGTGATATCTGTAAATCTTCATAGGTAACAAGCTCGGTGATGGAGAAGCAGTCATGCAGTTCCATCATACTAATTTCCTTCCTGGGATTTTTTATACCTGCCTCTTTATATGCCCTAATCGCTGTTCTTACTGTGCTCTCAACATAGGTGCCATCCCATTTAGCGTACCCTAATTCCTCGCCGGAACTGGTCCCGATCTGAAGCGCCTTTATTGAAACAGGATCGGCTCTGAAATCTTTGGCCATATCAGCCCTGCACACAATGGCTGCCGCTGCCCCATCACTTACACCACAGCAGTCAAAAAGACCAAGGGGAGATGCAATTATTGGGGCATTTAATACATCTTCTTCTGTGATAACCCTTTTGAGGTGTGACTTTGGATTTTTGGCACCATTTTTATGACTGTTGACTGAGATTTTGGCCAGGACCCTCTTGCCTTCCTCTACAGACATACCGTATTTGGAGAAATACCTGTTAGCCATCATTGCAAATGCACCAGGGGCACTTATGCCAGGAAAAATAACCCTGTTTTTTGTACCCAAGCTCGTGCTCATCTCTGGAAGACCGCCATAGCCCGTATCCTTTAGCTTTTCTGCTCCAAGGGCCAGGGCAATATCACAGGCACCAGAGGCAACCCCATAAACTGCACCCCTTAATGCCTCAGAACCACTTGCGCAAAGGTTCTCAATCCTGGTTACCGGTATAAAAGGTAATTTCAAAGTCCTACTCAGGGCTAATGCAGATTTCCCAACATTGAATTCATCATAACAAGAGCCATACCAGGCTGCCTGAATATCCTTTTTCTCAATACCTGCATCCTCAATTGCTTCAGTAAATGCCTCAACGATCAAATCCTCGGAGCCTTTGTCCCAATGCTCCCCAAATTTGGTACAGCCCATTCCAATAATAGCAACCTTATCCTTTATTCCTTCTGCCATTTTTATCTCCTTAGCTATTTTAAAATCTTATAGGTACTGCCTTCCAAAAATAGCCAATAATACCACCTCTTTCATCAACATATCTCCTCCTAAAGCCCATCTCAACCGGCATTCCGATCTCCATTGATTCAAGATCACAATCAGTAACATCAAACCAGTACCTGCCACCTCCATCAAAATCAGTAACTGCATATATTCCCGGTGGATTGGGCGTAAAGGCCAACATGTCCCCTGTAAAACTAAAAATCTTTCCTTTTTTATCAGAAAACCTGTAAGGTTCCATCTCATCAATGGCACCACAGTCAGGATTAACGCAAACCCTTTGTGCGGGATATTGTGGTGTCTCGCATTTTTTACACCGGGTTCCGCATAGGCCTAATATCTCTCTTCTGTCTCTCCATGTTAGAGATAAGGCCGTGTAAGGTATGGCTTCGGCCCTGATTCCCCCTTCTGTAGAGATAAAATTCCTGAATGCCAGATACTTCTCGTAACTATCGAGTTCCCTTTTGGACTCTAAGTACTTTTTAACCCCCTTCTTTTTGCCTTTTACCTTTCCTATCTCTTCTGTCACATGGAATAATAGGGCATCACTCCCATTACCAAAACCGGCCACAATCAACTTATCTCCGGGACTTGAATCTTCAAGGGCCGAAATCAATATCATCAAAGGATAAGCAGCGCCTGTATTTCCCATAAGAGTCATCAGATGATCTTGAACTTGACCTTGTTCAAATCCCAATCTTTTGCATATCGCTGCATGGTCCCGAGGATAAATACCAGGGAAGATCACCTTAGCTATGTCCTTTGGCTGGAGTTTATATTTAGAAAGGAGACCTGATATTGCCTCAGGTATAAACTTCCTATAGCCTTCCTCCCTTCCAAATCTATCCTCCCAGGCTCTATCAGCCTTATCATTCTCTGTTCTCCAATGATCGGGAAAATCATAGGAAACACAGTAGCAGCCTTCCCAGCTTGCAATTACTTGCTTATTTCCCAGCAAGAGAGATGCCGCACCATCACTGAAACTTAGTTCTTGAGAACTACCAGGTTTACCAACCCTGACATCTGATGCACATAAAAGGATGCTATTTGCTGAGCCAGCACCAATACTATCAATTGATGCAATTAATGCAGACATACCAGCACTGGTGGAGTCGGTAAAATCAGCGGTCCTGATCTGACTTTTTAGGTCTAAGGCGGTCCCTATGATATTAGCACACCTTCTTTCCTTGAATGGTGATGTAGTTGTAGCAAAGTAGAGACCATCCACATAATCCCTGTCGCATCCCTCCAAACAGTTCATGGCAGACCCAACAGCCATGGTTACACTGTCTTCATCAAAATTGGCCACACATTTTTCTCCCTTCATATAAGTGGCCTGATGAAGCCAGCCCATGCCCTTAAAAATAGTTTCCCTATCTATTCTACTTAAGGGGAGATAACCACCGTAAGATACAATACCTTTCATCCTAACCAGCCTCCTTTTTTCTAAGTTAGTAGATTTCTGGCCATTATGATCTTTTCAATCTCTGTTGTGCCCTCATAAAGCTCTGTAATTTTAGCGTCCCTATAGAGTCTCTGAACCTTATATTCAGCCAGATAACCATACCCTCCATGCATCTGAAGGGCCATATCAGCACATGTAACTGCCATCTGCCCACAAAATGATTTTGCAGCAGCAATAAGCTTGTGGTCTATAGTGCCCTGATCACATCTCCAGGCTGCTTCATAGACCAGGTTTCTACCTGCCTGTATCCAGGTAAACATATCTGCAATCTTGAACTGAATAGCCTGGAAAGATGATAAAGGGGCACCAAAGGCGTTCCTCTTTTTCACATGCTTTATGCTTTCCTCCAAGGCAGAACGGGCTATTCCAACTGCCTGGGCAGCTACACCAATCCTGTTAAGATTAAAGAGGTGCATAGCCTCAATAAAACCATTTCCTAACTCTCCTATAAGATTGTCACATGGCACCCTTACGTTATTGAAAGAAAGCTCCGCTGTATCAGATGCCCGAATACCAAGCTTCCCGGTTAAATGACTTGCCTCAAATCCTTCTCTATCTGTCTCCACCATGATCATGCTATGCCTCTCGTGTATGTTTGGGTGATCTGGGTCGGTTTGAACAAAACAAAGGAGGTAATCTGCCCGGTCTCCATTTGTAATAAACATCTTTGAGCCGTTGATTATATATTCATTACCATCCCTAATGGCCGTTGTAGATATAGCGCCTGCCAGATCAGATCCGGCATCCGGCTCTGTCAATGCACTACCCATAACTGCCTCACCCTTCACCAGGGGAGGGAGATAGGTCTTTTTTTGTTCCTCTGTGCCAAAGGCCTGTATAACTTCCGCTCCAAAGCATGTAGCCAGAACTGCTATAGCTATTCCCGGGTCAACAACAGTAAATTCTTCAAATATCAGGCAGTTCTCTAAAATACCCATACCTGCCCCCCCATATTCCTCTTTTATCCATATCCCCACAAAACCAAGCTCGGCTGCCCTCTTGAAGATCGCCTCATCAAAGGACTCATCCCTGTCAAACTCTTCCGCCCTATCAGGAAATTCCCCTTCGGCAAACTCTTTGGCCGCCTTCACTATATCTTTCTGTTCCTTTCTCAATTCAAAATCCATTTTTCTCCTCCAATTCTATTGTTCTATCTATCTTTTTTCCAATATGACAAATTAGTGTAGCAAAAATACCAAAAATATCTATTACACTAATAATTTATTCCCCTGTTTTTAAAAAATTTCCCTAGCGAAGCTTCGCCTCAAACCGAAAAGTTGTGAAGAGCATAATCCATTGTGGGGCAAATGGTCAATTTATTCACTGAGATTCCTATAGAGGAGCATGGGTATCTCTTTTCAGGTAATGAACTGGGCATTAACTTCTGCTTATTCATTACCGATGCTCCAGGCGGGCGGCCATCTAAGTCTTAGACTCCAGAGGGAGAGGTGACGGGTAAGTTCTCTAAGGCCTTACCGCCCGCCTTTACCCGTGCCATTAGCTGGCTTATTCGTATCCGCTTCTTCATACCTGAAAAGAGATACCCATGCTCCTTTTAAAACTTGACATAAATCCGCCGTAAGTCAGGCGGATAAATGTTAAGATCTTAGCTTATATAGACATCTAGATAGAGATATCCTGACCATATCGTGAAACTGACGGGCATCATATTGTCTATTGCCTTAAATAATATGGCAAAAAGTAGGCTGGATAAGGGAAAAGGATAAAGAGAAAAGTGCACACTACGATCATAAGATATAAGGCCTGGCCTTTGCTAAATATTAAAAGAACCACTTAAGATCTTTTAAAGACATAGCTTAGCTGACCATTTGGCAGGGCATAGAACTCGGTCTTTAACTCCATTCCCACATTTAAATCTTCATAGGGTATATCCTTTGATATTCTACCAAAGACCTTGTAGTCACCATAATCAAGGAGGGCAATAGTGTAAGGAAGATCATCCTCAAATCCCACCGGTCCATACTTTAACTCACTAAAGCTTAACAATCTTCCAGGTCCAGTTACCTCAAACCATTCCATATTACTATGTAAACACTTAAAACAATCAGATCTCGGAGGAAAGTAAATAGCCTGACACTCCTTGCATCTGCTGCCCATTACTTTGCCTTTCTCGAGATAGCTTATAAAATCATTAGTCTTGGTAATAGCAGTAAAGCTTACTGTACCAAATTTCTTAAATCTATCATCAACTTCTTTTTTAGCCATCCTTTTACCTCCCCAGTATAGTTACATTTCCATAAAGACCGACGCCACCGATATTATGGATAAGACCAATCTCTGGATCTTTAACCTGCATTTCTCCGGCCTCTCCCCTGAGTTGAAGTACTATTGTCCTAATCTGTGAACCACCTGTCGCCCCAATAGGATGTCCTTTGGACAGAAGACCGCCATCGACATTAACAGGGATACTTCCCTCTTTATAAGTCTCCTTGGATGCAATCAGATCCTTGCCTTCACCCGGCTTGGCAAACCCCAAGTTTTCATATGCCATCATCTCTGCAATGGTGAAACAATCATGTACCTCAGCTATATCAATATCTTTGGGGGTAACACCTGCCATTTCATATGCCTGTTTTCCCGCCTCAATACCTACATTTAAGCCTGTCAAAAGGTCCCTTCCAGCCATATTAACCGCTTCAGAGGCTGCTCCGAGGCCCAGTACCCAAACAGGCTTATCACACACGGCCTTGGCCTTTTCCTCCCGCGCTACAATAATACATGAACTACCGTCTGCATTAGCACAGCAATCTCCAACCCTTAAAGGTTTAGCCACTATAGCAGACATATTACTTTCAGGATCTGTGAACATCTCCATGGTTATGGGCTTTCTATAGACAGCCTTTTCATTTATCTGACCATAAGTAGCTGCCTTAACCCTTATTTTAGCCAGATCTTCCCCTGTTGTTCCATACTTAGCCATATGGGCCCGGGCATACATGGCATAATAGGCCGGCATCATGGTACCAAAGGGGGATTCCCACTGAATATCAGCCCCTCTTCCCATTCTTTCCTGGGATTCGCTGGATGATATTTCTGACATCTTCTGAAAGCCTACAATGGCAATAACATCATGCAATTCTGATTTAATCATTGAATAGGCCACCCTTAAAGCCATACTGCTTGAAGAACAGATGGATTCAATATAAAATGTAGGCTGAGGAATAAGGCCAAGATACTCAGCAATCACCCCGGCAGGAGATCTTTGCTTATCGTATTCAGGGGCAGAGGCTATTA